>WTAW01000423.1 GCA_013139435.1 Candidatus Aminicenantota bacterium
AGATCTTCTGCAGATTTTAAAAAATTTCGAGCTCTGTAATAATCTGCGGAGTTAAACGATGTATTCTCTCTTGACAGATTTCCCAAAGTATCAATAGCCGCCATGATATCTTCATAGCTTTTGGAAACTTTGGGGAATATTTGAACTTCGGCGAATTTATCCATGCCTGCCTCTAAATTTTTTGTACCACAGCTATCTTATCTTGTCAAAAAAACTCAAAACATTCAAACCTGAATTATTCAAGAGGACCGGGTTGCATAGCCATCCGGATGCTTGGAATGCCATTCCCATGCGGAACGGATGATACTCTCTAAGGTATCAAATTGCGGTTTCCAGCCCAGCTCTTCCTTAGCCAAGTCAGAGGAAGCGACAAGCCGGTCGGGATCACCCATTCGCCGCTCCTTAAATTCAAACGGGATGATTTTCCCGGAAACCTTTTCTGAGGTTTTAAGAACCTCGAGGTTGGTGAATCCAACACCATTCCCCAAATTATATTTTGCTTTTGGTCTCTTCTCAAGATTATCAAGCCCAAGAATGTGAGCCTGAGCGATGTCGATGACATGCACATAGTCACGGACACACGTGCCATCTTTTGTCGGGTAATCTGAGCCAAAGATGTACAGATTTTCTCTCTGTCCAAGGGCTGTACTCAGAATGATGGGAATCAAATGCGACTCCTTTTTATGTGCTTCTCCTAGAGCTTCTGATGCTCCGGCGGCATTAAAATACCGGAAGGAGTTATACTGCAGGCCATACGCGGAGTGGTACCATTCCAGTATCCTCTCATACATGAGTTTTGATTCGCCGTAAGCATTGATCGGTTGTTCTGGATGTTTTTCATCAATGGGTACATACTCTGGATTGCCGAAGAGAGCAGCGGTGGAGGAAAAGATCATTTTATTGCAGCCATTCTCCTTCATCACGTCGAGAAGCATGAGTCCTTTAGCCACATTCGTTTCAAAAAATATCTGTGGATCTTTCATCGATAATTCGACTGTGGCTTCGGCAGCAAAATGCATGACTGTCTCGATATGAAAATCGTGAAAGAGCCTGTCGAGGAGGAACCTATCTCCAATATCTCCCTCATAAAACGTAGCTTGAGGACACACAGCCTCTCTGTGCCCTTCTTGGAGGTTATCTATGACAATGACTTCATGACCTTGCCTGAGAAGCTCCTCCACGCAGATGGACCCGATGTATCCTGCTCCACCTGTCACTAGAATCGTCATTTTTGAACTCCTAAATGCCTATTCGGAATCGGGAATACCCATCTCTTTGAGAAGATAATCCACTCCTCCGTATTTTTGAGTCACCCAAAGGACGTATCGGATATCCACTCCGATCGAACGGCTGTAAGAAGCGTTCCATGCATAGTCATTGATCGTAGCCTCCCAAGCACGATCAAAATTCACTCCTACAAGCTGTCCACGCGCATCAAGTACAGGACTTCCAGAATTCCCCCCTGTGGTGTCCATGTCATAAAGGATACAAACAGGGACGCTTTTGGAATCGGGATTAGCAAAACGGCCAAAATCCTTCGCTTTGTAAAGGGCGAAGATCTTCTCCGGTGTATCAAAGGGCTCCTCCCCTGTTGATTTTTCCAAAACGCCATCGAGTGTCGTAACAGGCTTGTAATAGACAGCATCCATAGGCCTGTAACCTCGGATGCGCCCGAAAGTCAATCTCAGTGTTCGGTTTGCATCGGGGATAAAGTCTGTTTTGAGAAACTCCTGTTTCACATCAAGGAGTTGGGCATAGAGCTGGTCATAAAGACCTTTACGAGCTTTATCCGCCTCTTTTTTGAGCAAATTGGTCGGGTACAGGTCTGCGGCCAACTGGATAAAGGGATCCTTCATATTCATGAGCTCTTTAGTCGACTTGGTGAACACATCTTTCAAGACTGCTTCGTCGTTGAGCTTTGTCCTGGAATAGGCATCCTCGATGAATGTTTCGATAGCCTCTTCTGGGTCCTTGTTCTTGATAATGGCGGTTACGGCGGGAATTTGAAGCTCTTCAGGAAGATGGGTGGCTCTTTGCAGCATCTCCTTGAGGATGGCTTTATCCGTGGGCTCGTAGTAATTTTTAAGTGACAGAAATAACCTCTGTTTTGTACGGGAAAAATTGCGATCCATATAGGCAGATTCACGCTCCAGATCGGGCTTGGCGCGTTCGATGCTCGCTTCATACGCACTGCCCCCAAATGATGTCAAAATTGCGCTGCGTCCGAGATAGTTGAGGATCAATTCATACTCGGCCCTCTCACGCTTGTCTTCAGCGATATCCCCCATCTTTTTTATTAGACCTCCATATCTTTCTGTGCGATCTTTATCAGCTAAAATGTATTCCTGCAAGGCCTTTTCCTGCTCTTTTTTTGTCTTGACCAGGCCGAGTCGCTTCATCCCCCTGAGTTTTCCCTGGTAATTTTTCATGGTGTTAGAAAGACCTTTTATGCGTGAGAGATGCTTAAGCGCAATCTCTCGATCTCCCTCTCCCATCTTTTCCATAAGGGCGATCTGCCATCCATACCAATCCACGACATAGGGCATTCTCACTTCTTCATCGTATGCCCAGAAATGAGAGGTCTGATGCCGGTATGTTCGGCCGGGATATCCCAACATGAAGACAAAATCTCCTTCATTCACTCCATTGGCGTTGACCTGGAAAAAACGTTTAGGACGGAAGGGGACATTCTTGAGCGAATAATCTGCGGGAGAACCATCGGGGGCCACATAAGCACGCAAGAACGAAAAATCGCCTGTATGCCGCGGCCACATCCAGTTGTCCACATCGCCACCGAATTCTCCGATAGAACGAGGGGGAACATAAACAAGTCGAATATCTTTGAGGTATGTGTAAAGAAAGAGCACATACGACTTCCCGCTGAACATCTCAGAAACCTCAGCTCGTTTTCCTGGATTTGTCTTTTCCGTTTTTGCTACAATCTCCTTTTCTTTCTTCTCAATAGCTTTGGTCCTCTCAGCGCGCTCCATGCCCTCTTTGACGACACTCAATACTTCCTGAGAAACATCCCGGAAGGATTCAGTGATACGAGCTGTCATTCCTCTTGCAGGGATCTCCTCTGAACGATCCTTTGCGAGAAAACCATGTTTGATATAGTCATGTTCTTTGGTGCTGGCAGCTTGAACCGGCCGGTAAGCCACATGATGGTTGGTGATGATCAATCCATCGGGAGACACAAAAGATCCTGTCGCACCCACTTGAACAACCGCATAGATCAGACTCAAGTCACTGGGGGAAAAGATCTCATCAGGAGATATTTCCAGTCCCTTAGCATTCAGGTTTAATTTGTGGATCTCGCTGATAGGCCACATTCCCTCATCTGCGAAATAAATTTGCGTGATCAACGCAAAAAAAGTGACAAGAAAAAAAGCAACCAAACCCCGTTTTTTCATGAACCTCTCCTTTTTAATAAGGATGGGATAGATTGTAATTCAACACTCCTAAATTTTCAAATCCCAAGATTATTTAATGTTTTGGAGTTTTTGTAGAGCACGTTGAACATCCGGATTTGTGGAATGTTGCATGAGCTTAGTCTGGGCAGCGACCATTCGCTGGCTTAAGGCATCCATTCTCTGCGCCAGGTCTTCCAATTCGGAAGGAGGAATGGTCATGTCTGTCAGCTCAGGATATTTTTTTTCAATCGCTTCCATCTCCGGCCTCAATGCTGCCATCTCGTCAACAAACCTGTCTACAGCCTCTGCGAGCGCATCCGGGGTGTTGGATTCTTCTACTGCTGTTGCGTATTTCTCCATCACCTCCAGATACTTGATCGTTACTCTTTTGGCATCCGCATACTTGCTGTCTCCACAGTTTGATAGACCCAAAATACATATCCCGCAGACAATCAGGCAAAGACTATTTTTTAGGAACATTTTTTCCTCCTTCCACAATCT
>WTAW01000275.1 GCA_013139435.1 Candidatus Aminicenantota bacterium
GTCCGGTGAGCGGGAAAGAATTCAAGAAATCCGAAGCTTCACCCAAATACGAGTACGAAGGAAAGACCTATTACTTCTGCTGTCAAGGATGTGAAGAGAAATTCGAGAAAAATCCTGAGAAGTACATCAAGACGGATGAGCACGCAGAGCATGCTCATGCAGAGCACACGGACCATGACCATCACGCACATGCAGAGGAAGACGGGATGGCCGTTGACCCTGTTTGTGGGATGAAGTTAAAAAAAGAGGACGCCAAGGCAACTTATGAGCACAATGGCAAGACCTATTACTTCTGTATGGAAGAATGCAAAGACAAATTCGTCAAGGAGCCCGGCAACTATATCAGAGCCGATGAAGATGTCATTACCTGCCCTGTGAGTGGCGAGTCTTTCAAAAAGTCGGAATTCACTGAGTCCACCGATTACGAGGGAAAGACGTATTATTTCTGTTGTGCGGGCTGCAAAGATAAGTTCGAAAAGAATCCTGCGAAATACACTAAGACGTAATTATACGTATTATTGCTTTATATAATTTCTTTTTCTTTCAACCAGGCATCGTTGTAGATCGAGCTCAGGTATCGATTGGCCGAATCTGGAAAAATTGTAACGATTCTGGCCTCCCTGTTGATTTCCCGGGCTAGCTTCAGGCATCCCCACAAGGCGGCTCCGCTCGATCCTCCGGCCAGGATGGCCTCATTATTAGCCAGCTCTCTGGTCATCTCAAATGCCTGTTTATCCGTGATTTTGTAAATATCGTCGATCAAGCTGAAATCAACACAGCCGATGAGAAACTCATCCCCTAAACCTTCGAGAAGGTAGGGGGAGGGTTTTATAAGTTCTTTGGAATGAAAATAGTCAAAAAAAACTGAGCCTGCAGGATCGATTCCGATAACTTTTATGCGCGGATCTTTCTCTTTGAGATATTTGGCCACTCCACAGATTGTTCCTCCAGTGCCTATGCCCGCAAGGAAATAATCTATTTTCCCCTCCATTTGCTCCCAGATTTCAGGACCGGTTGTTCTGGTATGGGTTTCGTTATTTTCACGGTTATTGTGCTGATCGAGATAATAGCTGTTGGGTGTTTCTTTGGCGATTTGCGGTGCGATGTTGTTATAGCTGCCGGGGGATTTAGGGGGGAGTGTACTGTCGACCATAACGAGTTCAACGTTCAGCGCTTTGAGAAATTTTATTTTTTCAGAACTGAGACTGTCCCTCACAACGATCTTTAATTTGTATCCTTTTATTGCGCATACCATTGCCAGGGCCAGGGCCGTGTTTCCAGAGGAGTTATCCACGATGGTGTCTCCGGGTTTTATCCTCTTTTCTTTCTCAGCTTTTTCGATCATGTGTTTGGCGATCCGGTCCTTCACACTCCCCATGGGATTCAAAAATTCGAGTTTGGCAAAAATATCTGCTTGGACCTCTTTTGTTGTTTGACTCAGCTTGATCAATGGCGTATTGCCTATGCCTTCCAGAATACTATGAGAATATACTTCTTTTGACATGCTGCTTTATCCTTCTATTTGGAGATAAAATCTCTTTATCTAGCGCACCTTATTTTACCTGAATTATTCAGGTTAAAAAGGAAATTATATAGCAGCGCAAGAGTCGTAAGTCAATGATAAAAATTACTTGTTGATAATTTGGCTTTTGGAGATAAAGCTAATCTGGTATCTTATGGGGTAATGAAGATAAACCCCAAAAGAGTTGTTGTGGCGATGAGCGGGGGGGTGGATTCCTCTGTCGCTGCAGGGTTGCTCATAGAACAAGGTTACGAAGTAATCGGGATCACGATGAACCTGTTCCCGCTGCCCAAAGAGTATTGTCTGGATAGGGATCTGAAAAGTTGTTGTGGTAAGGGTGCTATCGAAGATGCCAACCGAGTGGCTTCAAAATTAGGGATCTCACACTATGTCCTTAACCTCAAGGATTCTTTTGAAGACCTGGTTGTCAACAATTTTCTTGAGGAGTATTCTCGAGGACGCACTCCCAATCCATGTATCCGCTGCAACCAGTTCATAAAATTCGATGTGCTGATGGAGAGGGCCAGAAAGATAGGAGCTTCTTGTATCGCGACTGGACATCATGCGAGGATCGTCCAAGATTCCAAGTCGGGACATTTTTATCTCAAAAAAGGGATGGATAAAGACAAAGACCAATCTTACTTTCTCTACACCATGACTCAAGATCAGTTGTCTCACACCCTATTTCCTGTGGGGCTCTTCACCAAGTCAGAGATCAGAAAAAAGGCACAAGAGTGGGGCCTTCCTGTGGCAGAGAGGCCTGAAAGCCAGGAAATTTGTTTCATTCCGAATAATGATTATGTCGATTTTCTTAAGAAAAGGAAACCCGAAGCTTTCCGTTCCGGTCCGATTGTCAACATAGAGGGCCAAGTCCTGGGTTACCACAGTGGAATCATCCATTTTACTGTGGGACAGCGCAGAGGCCTGGGGATTGCGGCGCCTCACCCGCTCTATGTTCTTGAGATCAACACCCCTAGGAATGAAATTGTGGTCGGACCCAATGATTTTCTCTATAGAAAGGATCTGCTTGCTGATCAGAGCAATTGGATATCAGGAGATAAGTTTGTTTCTCCTGGTCCGGCCAAAGCCAGGATCCGCTATAAGCATAAAGAGGCCGGGGCTCTCTTAGTTCCTTTAGATTCTGATAAAATTCGCGTGGAATTTGAAAAGCCTCAGAGAGCGATCACTCCGGGCCAGGCTGTAGTCTTTTATGATGGGGATGTTGTTCTCGGCGGTGGAACAATCATCTCAAGTGAGCAGTGAGCGGATTATCTCCTGCCAGTTAAGCACTTTTTCTATCTATAAGTGCATTGAAGATTTCTTTGTTTTCACAGATTTTGTAAATATTTTTCTTAACTGCCGGCCAATTTAATCTGAACTAATAATTTTCCCACATAAACTAAAAGCCCTAGTGGATTTAAATGCAAAATCTTAGAAAAAATGTGTTAATCTACTAAAAAAATCTCTTATCCGAATATTTGGGAAGATATTATAAGCATCCTCCCCGCTTTATCGCTCATCATAGATTTGGAAATACTTTATGGAATATGGAATATTTGACAAACGGGCGGAAAAGGAATAAAAGATGTATCTTTAAACTACAATGCATGGAGATTTTTAATGGTTATTGTTGGTTGGATCGTTATGGCTTTGATTGCCATTTTATCTAAATGGATTTCTAAACTGGTAGTAATAAACGGAACAAATCCTTTTGAGGCTATGATGGTCGGAATAATTATTGGGGCAATCGCCCGCAATGCCGGCCTGTTTCCGAAGAAATGGCAACCGTATTTAAAAAAATTTGAAACACCTCTTCTTTGGGGTATTTTGCTGTTAGGAGCTGGATTTTCCATAAAAGTCGCCTCAGAACTGCCTTTAAGCCTTATTGTGATTTTTTCAACCATGCTGGTCGGATTCTTTTTTATTTATTTTTTGGGGCGTAAATTGGGGCTGCCGGATAAACTAAGTGCGCTTCTGGCAGTTGGGACCACTATCTGCGGAGGCAGCGCTATTGCCATAACTTCCCCCTTAATAAAGGCAAAAGAGGAAGAGACCAGCTATTCGGTCTCAACTATTGTGATCGCCGCCTTTGTTTTGTTGATAACTTTACCGTTTCTGGGGAATCTTTTCGGTTTAAACCAGACTGCTTTTGGGATATGGGCGGGAACAGCCGTTCACAATACACCCCAGACGATCGGAACCGGCTATATTTTTGGAGAAGAAGCAGGCCAGGTGGCCACGATCATAAAATTGACCCGTAATATGTTTATGATCCTGGTTGCGGTCCTGGTATCCATCTGGTTCGGCACAAAAGAAACCAAGGAAGGCAAGCTGGGCAAAAAAGCTATCCTTAAGGCTTTCCCCTGGGTCTTGTTCGGTTATATTGGCATGGCTGTCTGTGCTGTCAAAGGTTTTTTTTCTCCGGAGGGAATAATTTTTTTTAAGGCTACCGGGAAATTCCTGATTCTTATGGGCATGGTCGGGATCGGATTCGGTACCAATTTTAGGGATATCAAACGACTGGGAGCAAAACCTTTGATCGTCGGCATTGTGGGAGCAATAGTTGTGACTGGAGTCAGCTTGGTTATGGTCAAATTGCTTAATTTTTATTAACTTATTATTAACTTGAACTATTCATAAATTGCAAAAGTGCTCTTTTCCCATCCAAAAATAGCCAAAATTATCACTCTGATTTTCTTAAATGACTTCCGGTAAGAAAAAAAGCTCTATCCGTGCCCACTCAGCTACCATTTCCCCGAGAGGAAACAGACTGCTTCCCTTAGAGCTTGCTTTTCCTTATTATGAAGTTTTTCCTGTGGTCATTACGTATATCCCGCACCGCAGCAAGAAAGCCAAATTTTCTCGAACTCTTCCTTTAGCGGGAAGGATGAAGGCAGATGGATTTTTATTCTTGTTGACATTTGCCGCACTCGAGCCCCTATCTTGATGAGTTTGAGTCGTATCGTATCAAACTGCGCCTTGGCAAACTCTGTGCCCCGAAGATAAAGTTCCCGATACGTATGCATGAGCACATAAGTCACAGAGTGGAGAAAGAGCCGAAACTGATTCGCCTCAAAACTGGAACATGAGGTTCTGTCAGAGAAGAGATGATTTTTATGTTCTTTGATGTAAAGTTCCATGTTCCCTCGACCGGAGTATGCACACTGATAGATGAACCTCCGGCGAGAGTATTCAAGATTGGTCACAATAAAACGGGTGTTTGGCCCTCTGTGATTATGCTCAGCTTTGTAGATAACCCGAAGAGGTTCTGACCAGGATTTTGCCTGGTACTCAAATTCGCCAAAGAGCTTTATCCTCTCTTTATGAAGAGTGTAAAGTTCTCTCGCTTCATCTCTCAGCTCTTCTGTCTCCTTCCACATTGGATTCCGAGGAGTAAGGCCAAAAATATATTTCAGGTCTTCTTCCTCGCAAAAATCATAAACCTCAGGCGCCCCATAATGGGAGTCACCCCTTATCATGATCCCAATCTCTGGCCAAGCTGAACGAATCTTTTTGACTCTAACGTATTATATATCAATACGTTATGAAGGGAAACAGCTTTTTTTAT
>WTAW01000422.1 GCA_013139435.1 Candidatus Aminicenantota bacterium
CGCATAATGACGATTGTCCGTCTCATACTCTATGTGCGCTATCTGTATCGTTAACCCACGCTCCTTCTCCTCAGGCGCATTGTCAATCTGATCGTAATCTATAAACGATACCTTATCCGACTTCTTATTCAATACCTTCGTTATCGCCGCCGTCAACGTCGTCTTCCCATGATCCACATGCCCTATCGTCCCTATGTTTAAATGCGGCTTCGTCCTCTCAAACTTTGCTTTAGCCATCTCCTTACCTCCTTATGCTTTGATTGTGAAAAATAAAAAGACAAAAGTGAAAAGATCGAATTGTTTGAGAAGTTTTGCCTTCATTATTAGGTCTCCATTTTCACTTTTTCTATTTCTCACTTTCACCTTTTCACTTTTCTCTTTTAACTCTCCCCATATTCGTTTATACATATTACGTTTAGCATATTCCTGTTAATGGAGAGGTGCTCGACCCTCAATCCGCGCAATGATTCCTTTACTCACCTTCGGAGGGACGGACCCATACCTCAAAAATTCCATAGAAAACACACCTCGACCTTGGGACAGAGTCCTTAAGATCGTTGCGTACCCAAACATCTCAGCCAGTGGGACATGCGCTCTCACTTGACGAGATCTTCCGCTCATCCCCATCTCCTCGATCTTACCTCGCCTGGCATTGATATCACTGACAATATCTCCGAGGTATTCATCGGGGCAAAGGACGACAAGACTCATGATGGGCTCGAGAAGCACCGGACTGGCCTTCGCAGCCGCTTCCTTAAAAGCCAGCGAACCCGCTATCTTGAACGCAATGGGTGTGGAATCATCCTCATCAAAGGATCCGTCTATAAGAGTGACCCTCACATCCGCGACCGGGAAACCTGCCAGGATTCCCGCTTCCATTGCCTCCCTGACACCGTCCTCGATGGAGGCAATGAACTCATCCGGGATCACGCCATCTTTTATTCTGTCCACGAATTCGAATCGCTGCCCTCTCTCCATGGGTTCAATATTAACGAAACAATGGCCGTATTGTGTTTTGCCTCCAACCTGCCGAGTATACTTACCCTCGCCCTGTGAAGGCACGGTAATGCTCTCTTTATAGGCCACTTGCGGTCTGCCCAGATTGGCTTGTACACCGAATTCTCTCGCCATCCGGTCCATAAGTACCTCGAGATGAAGCTCGCCCATACCGTGGACCAGAGTTTGGCCTGTCATAGGATCGGGCAGCACTTTAAACGTGGGGTCCTCTTTAGTTAATTTTTGGAGAGCTTCAGCCAACTTTACGTGTTCACTCCGCGATTTTGGTTCAATATGCGCTGCAATAACAGGCTCTGGGAACTTTATGTTTTCAAGCACTATGGGTCTATTCCTCGCACAGAGTGTATCACCGGTAGAAAGGCTTTTCATAGCCCCAAGAGCGACAATGTCACCTGCACACAATTCCTCGACGTCCTTCCTCTTGTTCGAGTGCATTTCCAGCACGCGCGTGATACGTTCTTCCTTTCCTCTGGTCGAGTTGAACACAGAAGAGCCCATACGCATCTTCCCTGAATAGACACGGACAAACGATAGTGTGCCGACATAAGGATCATTCATGATCTTGAAGACGAGTGCAGAAAATGGCTCTGAATTCGAAGCGTTCCGCATTTCTTTTTTCCCCGTTCGTGGATGATGCCCCACAATAGGAGGGATATCGACTGGAGAAGGCAAATAGTCCACAACGGCATCGAGCAGGGGATGGACACCTTTATTTTTGAATGACGCGCCAAAAAGAACGGGCACAAATTTCAAAGCAATCGTCCCTCTCCGAATGGCTTGCCGGATCTCTTCTGGAGAAATGTCCGCTTCATCCAAGTATCGTTCCATCAGTGCATCATCGATATCGCTCAGTTGCTCCAGCATCTCACCACGCCTTCTCTCTGCTTCTTCCTTGTTTTCTGTAGAAACCTCTCTGACATCATAGGTGGATCCGAGGAGGTCTTCTCCCCAGTCGAGCTCTTTCATCTCAATAAGATCTATCACACCCCTAAAATTTTCTTCACTTCCCAGAGGCATCTGGATGACCAGAGGGTTGGCCGATAATTTTTCTTTCATCTCTTTGAAGGCTTTCTCCGGATTCACACCGATTCTGTCCATCTTATTCAGATACACAATTCGAGGGACATTGTACCTGTCAGCCTGTCTCCAAACGGTCTCAGACTGTGCTTCTACACCTCCCACGCTACAGAGGATGATGATGGCACCATCGAGGACTCTCAGAGAACGTTCAACCTCAACTGTAAAATCCACATGACCAGGGGTATCGATGATGTTGATTCGGCAATTATTCCAGCTGCAAGTGGTTGCAGCTGAAGTGATGGTTATTCCCCTCTCCTGCTCCTGAGCCATCCAATCCATGACAGCAGTGCCTTCATCCACTTCTCCTATCTTGTGAGTGATTCCCGAGTAGAACAGGATGCGCTCTGTAGTGGTAGTCTTCCCCGCATCGATATGCGCCATAATACCGATGTTTCTGACCTGTTCGATAGGTATTCCTCGTTCCAACTCTGCACTCCATTTTGGTTTTCGTAAAAATCCTTAATCAGGGAATCTACCATTTATAATGGGCAAAAGCTCTGTTGGCATCTGCCATCTTATGTATATCTTCTCTCTTTTTTATCGCTCCGCCACGGTTGTTGGCGGCATCCAAAATCTCAGCCGAAAGCTTGTCAATCATACTTTTTCCCGGTCTTTCTATCGCATAGCGAAGAATCCATCGAACCGCCAGCGACGTGGCTCGGTTGACAGAGACTTCAATCGGGACCTGATAGGTTGCTCCTCCAACCCTCCGAGATTTTGTCTCCAGGGAGGGCCGTACGTTTTCCACCGCTTTTTCGAACATTTTCAGGGGGTCTTCCTTCGCCTTCTGCTTCACCTGTTCCATCGAGCTGTACACAATTCTTTCAGCCAGGCTCTTCTTCCCTTTTTTCATCACAGCGTTGATGAATTTTGAGATGATCGTGCTGTTATAGAAGTGATCGGGATTCAACTTCCTCTTCTTGATTGTTCCTCTTCTGGGCATGTGTGGCTCCTCTAGCTAGCGCTCCGTCTCTCCCTAGGCCTTTTACTACCGTATTTGGATCGGCTTTTCATCCTCTCTGTCACTCCTTCACAATCCAAGGAGCCTCGGATCACATGATAGCGGACTCCAGGTAAATCCTTGACCCGGCCGCCCCTTATCAGAACGATCGCGTGTTCTTGAAGGTTGTGGCCGACTCCAGGAATATATCCTGTAACCTCTATGTTGTTCGTCAGCCTGACTCTGGCAACTTTCCGCATCGCCGAATTCGGCTTTTTCGGAGTTGTCGTAAAAACACGTGTACACACCCCCCTCTTTTGGGGGCATCTTTCTAAGGCCGGAGATTTCCCTTTGTATTTCTTCGTCGTTCGGCCTTTTCTTACCAATTGATTGACAGTCGGCAATTCACTAACTCCTCTTCAACATAAAATTGTTTGGCATCCGTCTCACTCAGGTGAAATACCACGAGACGAATGTCAGGATAATAGCAAAAATTACCCTTCTATGTCAAGGAAATTGAAACATTTAGCTCAGTTCGGATTCGCCCAGCTGAATGTCGATTTCCTCTCCGATTTCTTCCCCTCGATCCTCCTTGATTTCAATGTCACGGTAAAATTTGTAGCCTGTGCCAGCCGGGATCAATCGTCCCATAATGATATTCTCTTTCAGCCGCCGGAGGTAGTCGACCTTTCCGTATAAGCTGGCCTCAGTCAGGACACGCGTCGTTTCCTGGAATGATGCTGCGGCGATAAAGCTGTCGGTGCTCAGAGCACTCTTAGTGATCCCCAAGAGGAGGGGTCTGGCTTTGGCGGGTTTTCCACCCTCTTTCAGCATTTTTTCGTTCTCACCCTGGAAGAAGAACTTGTCCACCTGCTCATCCACCAAGAATTCTGTATCACCCACCTCTTCGACTTTGACCCAGCGCAGCATCTGGCGGATGATGACCTCGATGTGTTTATCGTTTATGGCGACTCCTTGAAGTCTGTAGACTTCCTGGACCTCACGCAAAAGATACTCCGCCAGCTCTTTCTCTCCCAGAACTTTCAGTATGTCGTGAGGATTCACCGGACCATCCATGAGAGGATTCCCTGCTCGTACTCGTTCACCCTCACCGGCACTGAGATGTGCTCCTTTGGGAATGAAGTATTCCTTCTCTCCCCCTCGTTCATTGTGGACTGTGAGCTTCCTGTTGCCTCTGACCAAACCTCCATACTTCACGACACCATCGATCTCAGAGATCACAGCATAAGCCTTGGGACGGCGCGCCTCGAACAACTCTTCCGCCCTTGGCAATCCACCCGTTATGTCCTTAGTCCGTGCGGCCTCTCTGGGAATCTTTGCAAGCACAGTTCCTGCATAGACTTTATCACTGTCCTTGACTTCGAGGTTTGCTCCTGAGGGCAAGAAATATTTCCGAAGAGCCTTCTTATTCTTATCCGTGATGAGGATCTGAGGCTGCATTTTTTCATCTTTGGGGTCTATGATGACAGGGGTGATCATACCCGTCCATTCATCTTGAACTTCTTCCATAGTCACCTCGAGAACAACGTCATGAAATTTGACGATCCCCGCTTCTTCGCTGATGATAAACGTGTTGAAAGGATCCCATTCCACAAATTCCTGATGCGCCTTGACTTCTTCCATGTCATTGACAAGAATATTTGCTCCATAGGGAACCTGATAGCGTTCGATCTCTCGCTGCCTATGGTCAAGTATGGCAATACTCGCGTTCCTGTTCACAACAATGATGGAACCTTCTCTGCTGATAACAGACTTGAGGTCATCACTGAACTTGACTATTCCATCATTCTTTGCTTCCAGTTTCGACCGTTCGGCTCCGCCCATGGCGATCCCACCCACGTGGAAGGTCCTCATGGTCAGCTGTGTTCCGGGTTCTCCGATGGACTGGGCTGCGGTGATCCCGACAGCCTCTCCAAGCTCGACGAGAGCACCCGTTGCCATATCGCGTCCGTAGCAGAGCTGACAGACTCCCCTCTGATATTCGCACGTCAGAATCGAACGGATCTTAATCCTCTCGATGCCCAAATGCTCCAGTTTCTGAGCGACCTCTTCGGTGATCTCTTCGTTGACATCGATGATCAGATCATTCGTATCCGGATGGAGGAGTTTTTCCAGTGATGTACGGCCCACAATCCTGTCCACAAAGGGCTCTATGAGTTCACCATTTTCCACGATAGCTGTGATGTTCACGCCCTTTAAGGTTCCACAGTCATGCGTATCGATGATCACTTCTTGGGCCACATCGACAAGTTTGCGCGTGAGATAGCCAGAGTTCGCTGTTTTTAGCGCAGTATCCGCCAAGCCCTTTCGCGCACCGTGTGTGGAGATAAAATACTGCACAACGTTCAAGCCTTCACGCAAATTCGAGATAATGGGCATCTCGATGATCTCTCCAGAAGGTTTGCTCATGAGGCCACGCATGCCAGCCAGCTGCCGGATCTGCTGTTTATTCCCTCTAGACCCAGAATCCGCCATCACAAACAATGGATTCAATTCATCGCTCTCAAAACTAACCTTGCGCATTTGTTCGATCATCGCGCTGGACACTCGGTCCGTGACTTCACCCCATATTTCGACGATACGATTGAATCGTTCTCTGGATGAAATCACGCCCTCCTGATACAAATTTTCGATCTTCTGGACTTCCTTTTGCGCTTTCTCCACCATTCCTTGCTTCTTTTTGGGAATGATAAAATCATCGATCCCCAAGGAGAAACCCGCCTGAGTTGCATAATTGAATCCCAACTCTTTCATTTCGTCTAAGATCTTGATCGTGGACTCGTGTCCCACTTTGAGGTAGGAATAGTAGACAATACTTTCTAAGCCTTTCTTTTTCAGTTTGCCGTTGATAAAAGGAATGCCCTCGGGTAGGATGTCGTTGAAGATGATCCGTCCCGGGGTCGTTTCAATGACTTTATTAACGATGTCAGACACAGGACACGTCAAGACAGCTTGGTCATCATAGTAAGTGGAGATATTCATGAAGGGGCCTTTGAACTTGACCTTGATGCCCGCATGAAGTCCAACTTCTTTATTCTCCAGCGCCAAGAGCACTTCTTCTGGCGAAGAGAAAACTCGCCCCTCGCCTTTCTGCCTCGGCCTCTCCAAAGTCAAATAATAGCACCCCAAAACCATATCTTGGCTAGGAACAGCCAGTGGTCGGCCATGCGAAGGAGAAAGAATGTTTTCTGTAGAAAGCATCAGTGTCCTGGCTTCCACCTGGGCCTCAACGGAGAGTGGGATGTGCACCGCCATCTGGTCCCCATCAAAATCTGCATTAAAGGCTGCACAGACTAGCGGATGGATCTGGATGGCCTTCCCTTCAACCAGGATCGGCTCAAAAGCTTGGATCCCGAGCCTGTGAAGAGTGGGCGCACGGTTGAGTAGAATGGGATGTTCCTTAACCACTTCCTCGAGATAATCCCAAACTTCAGGCCTTTCCTGTTCATGCCACTCTCTGGCGATCTTAACGCTGGGCACCAAGCCTTCTTTTTCAAGTTTATGGAAGATGAAAGGTTTGAACAATTCCAGGGCCATTTTCTTCGGCAGTCCACACTGATTCAGCTTGAGCTCTGGGCCCACAACGATCACGGAGCGCCCGGAATAATCGACCCGTTTGCCGAGCAAGTTCTGCCGAAATCGCCCCTGCTTTCCGCGAAGAGCCTCACTCAAAGATTTTAGGGGTCGTCTGTTCGCTCCCAGGTGAACGCGACCGCGCTTCCCGTTGTCAAAAAGAGCGTCCACGGCCTCCTGCAGCATTCGTTTTTCATTCCTAATGATGAGCTCCGGCGCCTTGAGTTCGATAAGCTTCTTCAGCCGGTTATTCCTGTTGATGACTCTCCGGTACAGGTCGTTCAGATCCGAAGTCGCAAAACGTCCCCCATCCAGCCGGACAAGAGGCCTGAGGTCTGGGGGAATAACAGGGATCACATCCAGGATCATCCACTCAGGACGATTGCCCGAGGTTTTGAGAGCTTTGAACACTCGCAGCCGTTTGGCATGGCGGAGTTTCCGCTGTTGGGATGTCTCGGTCTTCATCAATTTCCGCAGTTCGTCGCTCTCTTTGTTTATCTCTATCCGCTCAAGGATCTTTTTAATGGCTTCAGCTCCGATGGACACTTCCAGCTTATCACCAAATTTTTCCCGCGCCTCTTTGTATTCCTCTTCAATCAGCAGCTGTCTCACCCGATAGGGAGTATCTCCGGGATCGATCACGATGTAGGATTCAAAATAGAGTACTTTTTCCAGATCTTTGATGGAGAGATCCACCACGAGACCTATGCGGCTTGGCGTTCCCTTAAAAAACCAAATGTGTGCCACGGGTGACGCCAGCTGAATGTGGCCCATGCGTTCACGTCTAACTTTCGACCGCGTAACTTCGACTCCACACCGTTCACAGATGATCCCCCTGTACTTCATCCGTTTATATTTGCCGCAGAGACATTCATAATCATTGATAGGGCCGAAGATCTTGGCACAAAAAAGACCATCTTTTTCAGGCTTGAATGTCCTATAATTGATGGTTTCAGGCTTGACGACCTCACCCCACGACCAGCTCTTGATCTTTTCGGGTGAGGCGATAGAGATCCTCACCTGATCGAAATCAACCTTAGGTTTTCCTCCCATGGCATGCCTGGTATCCATCATTGTTCTCCTTTAAGGATTTGGGGGACATCAATTCCCCAGGGCAATATTTCTTCCTTATCCGCTTTTTCCAGCTCCACATTCAAGCACAGGCTTTGGAGCTCGCGGATAAGCACATTCACCGATTCAGGCAGTCCGGGAGTAAAATCCAAATCGCCCTTGACGATCGATTCATAAATTTTTGCTCTGCCTTCCACATCATCGGATTTGGCGGTCAGCAACTCCTGAAGTGTGTATGCCGCTCCATAGGCTTCTAAAGCCCAAACCTCCATCTCGCCAAAACGCTGTCCGCCGAATTGAGCCTTCCCGCCCAATGGCTGCTGCGTGATGAGTGAATAGGGTCCTGTGGAACGCGCATGAATCTTATCATCGACCAAATGGTAGAGTTTCATGATGTACATGTAGCCCACAGTCACTTCATGGTCGAAAAGCTCTCCGGTGATACCGTCATAAAGGGGCACCTTCCCTGATAGGGGAAGATTGGCCTTTTTCAGGAGTTCTTTGATCTCGCCCTCAGAAATTCCATCAAATACAGGCGTTGAGATCCACAGTCCGAGTTCCCGTGCGGCCCAACCCAAATGGGTCTCCAGGATCTGTCCCACATTCATCCTTGAGGGGACACCTAGAGGGTTCAAAACGACCTCGACAGGAGTCCCATCCGGCATTCGAGGCATATCCTCTTCGGGAACGATCTTGGCTATGATTCCCTTGTTGCCATGTCGTCCCGAGACTTTGTCACCCACAGAGAGTTTCCGTTTCATCGCGACATAGACTTTGATGACCTGGATAACACCAGGCGAAAGTTCATCTCCTTTCTTTAAGGCATCTGTCTTTTCTTTATGAATAGCCTTAAGAGCCTCGATCTGTCGTTTGATCTTCTTTTTAATATCCTCTATCTTTTCATCTCTTTCTGTATCTTTATTGAGTTTGAGCTTGTCGAGGTCAGCGAGCCCTAAAGAATTTAACACTTCGTCTGTAAGTTTTACGCCTTTCTTCAACTCGTCATCGGCGACCTTTATACCCTTCTGAATGATCGCGCCCTTCAACACGGTCTTGATCTTACGCTCTATCTCACCTTGGAGGATGACTATCTCATCATCCAAATTTCTCTTCATTTTGGCGATCTCATCCTTTTCAATGGCCTTAGCACGGGGTCCTTTTTCTATGCCTCTGCGTGAAAATACCCTGACATCGATCACGGTCCCTTCAATCCCTGGAGAACAATACAGAGAAGCATCCTTGACATCCAGAGCTTTTTCTCCGAAGATCGCTTTTAGCAGTTTTTCCTCAGGGGACAATTGAGTTTCTCCTTTGGGAGCCACCTTGCCCACCAGGATATCTCCGGATTTAACCTGAGCACCGATCCGGACGATCCCATTCTCATCCAGGTTGCGCAGCAAGTTCTCTGGTACATTGGGTATATCTATTGTGATTTCCTCAGGGCCGAGTTTTGTATCGCGCGCTTCGATCGATTCCTCGACGATATGAAGAGAAGTGAAGATGTCATCCTTTATCAATTTCTCGCTGACTACAATCGCATCCTCAAAGTTGTATCCTCTCCAGGGCATGAATGAACAAAGCACATTTCTGCCCAGGGATAATTCGCCTGCGTCCGTGCATGAACTGTCTGCCAAGATCTGTCCTTGGTCCACTTTGTCGCCTTTTCGTATGATGGGCCGATGCGTCAAACATGTGTTCTGATTTGTCCGCAGGAACTTGGTCAACACATAGAGATCGGTCCCCACATCGTATCCTCTCGAATCATCCTTCTCATCCACACGGACAAGGATCCTTTCTGCATCGACGAACTCAACGATGCCGGCTCTCCGGCATATAACCACATCTCCGGATCCTTTGGCCACCATATGCTCAATGCCGGTCCCGACCAAAGGGGCCTCTGGCTTGAGCAGGGGCACGGCCTGCCTCTGCATGTTGGAACCCATCAAAGCACGATTGGCATCATCGTGCTCCAGGAAGGGTATAAGCGAGGTGGAGAGAGAAACCA
>WTAW01000100.1 GCA_013139435.1 Candidatus Aminicenantota bacterium
GAATTATTCATCTGAGTGATCTTCGACTTGTGAATGATCCATTTCACTTTTCCGGCTTTCAGCCAGCTCATAAGCAAGTGGGATCAATATCAATGTTAAAAATGTGGCCAGCAGCAATCCTCCGATAACAGCGATAGCCATGGGTTGCTGCAGCTCGGCTCCCCTTCCGAATCCAAGAGACATGGGAAAAAGTCCGAGGGTTGTCGTCACTGTGGTCATCAGGATGGGCCGCAGTCTGACACGGCTGGCTTCCATGATAGACTCCCTTACGGATAGTCCTCGCCTCCTCAGCTGATTGGTGTAATCGATCTTGACAATAGCGTCATTGACCACTATCCCGGCCAGGACGACCATGCCGATGATCGAGATCACATTCAGCGATTGCCCGGTGATCTTTAAAGCCCATATGGCTCCCGTCAGACCCATGGGAAGAGTGAACAGGATCAAAAAGGGATGTTTGAGCGATTCAAACTGGGCAGCCATGATCATGTAGACAAGAAGTACGGCCAAAGTGAAAGCAAAGACCAGGCTTTGGAACGACTTGGCCATCTCCTCTTGCTCTCCGCTAAACACTACACGATACCCCTGAGGAAGAGACAGCTCACCGATCTTCCCCCGGATGGTGGGGGCGACCTGACTGATCTTTTTTCCTCGAAGATTGGCTGTGACCAGAACTTCCCTCTGCTGGTTTTCTCGCCGGATCTCTTTGGGTCCTCTGGCGATCTCATAAGAGACCAATTCTCTCAAGGGAATGAGAGTCCCTTGATAGGAGATCTGCTCATTAAGGAGGGATTCGATATTCTCGCGGGTCTGTTTTTCGAATCGAACGCGTACATCATATTTTTTATCAAGTTCTTTGAATTGAGTGGCTCTCAGGCCTCGAACGGCATTCACGAGAAAATTCCCGATGGTTCCGGGCGAGATGTTGTACTTCTCAAGAGCTTCCTTTTTGATCTTTATCAGAAACTCGGGTTTCCCCTCACCGATGTTCGTGGCGATGTCCGTTATGCCTTCTATCTGGTTGAGTTTTTCGACGAGCTGTTCGGCAAGGATCGTGAGCCTGTTGAGGTCTTCCCCCTTGATCTTGAGTCCCACCTCAGCCGTTGTGAAAGCCATGAACTCAGCCAGTGTGGACTGCTCTTTGACGAGCGAAAAGGTCAAACCCGGAAATTTCTGGAGCTTCACCCGCATGGATTCCATCAACTCATCGACTTCAGATGGGTGTGTCGTTTCGACATAAAGGTTTACTGAATTTATGGAGACTTCTGGATTCAAAGCCTCCATTCCGCTCACTACACCGATCTGGGAAAATGATGCTTTGACAGATTCCTGTCCCTTTAACCAGGTCTCAAGGGAGGCCACAACATCTCCAGTTTGTTCAAGGGAATAATCGACCGGAGTTTTCATGTTCACTTCGAATGAGACTGTTTCTGGTTTTGGCATGAGCTCGCGCGGCATCTGAGAGGCAACGAAAAGAGTTACCGCCAGAAAACATGCCGATCCCAGCAAGACCTTTCCTTTGTTTCCCAAGCACCAGATAAGCACTTGATGATACCGCTCCTCAAATTTCTTGTAGAACGCGTTGTATGCTTTAAACACGGCATGAATGACTGGTTTTATAGGGAGGCTGACGTAATGGAGGACGAGCAGAAAAAATTGTAAAATAAAAGTGAAAATAAAATTCAAGACAAAAAATATCCCTTTGGGGATGTTATACAATAGCCACTGTAATCCTCTGAAGGGGAATAGAAGGATCTTGCCCACCGACCTTTTTAAGGACTTCTGTGTGTCCTTTGGCTGTACATCCTTCATCTTTAGAGGACCATCGGGTGTGCTGAATTCAAATTTCCTTGAGGCCAGCATAGGCAGCAGAGTTAGAGACACCACGAGTGATGACAGGAGCGCGAAGGTCACGGTTAACGCCTGGTCCTTGAAGAGCTGTCCGGCCACCCCATGTACATAGATCACGGGCAGGAAGACGGATATCGTGGTTAGGGTCGAAGCGGTTACGGCCATCCCGACCTCTTTTGTTCCTGTGACCGCAGCCTCCATCAAATTTTTACCGAGGCTCTTGTGCCGGAAAATACTTTCTGACACAACGATAGAGTTATCCACAAACATCCCAACGCCCAGTGCCAATCCTCCCAGAGACATGATGTTGAGCGATATGTCCTTGTAGTACATCAGATTAAACGTGGCAATGATTGAGATGGGAATGACGACAGCGATGATCACAGGGGTCTTGATATCCTGAAGGAAAACAAACAGCACCATAAATGCCAGGATTCCACCTAAGATGATCGAGTTGAGGACTGAAGATATGGCATTCTCTATGTATTTGGCCTGCTCTGAGACCACCAAGATCTCAATCCCCGGATTTTCCTGCTGAATCTCCTTCAACACTTCTCGAGCGGATTGTGTGACCTTCACCGTATTGGCCCCGGATTCCTTGCGCACGAGTATTCCGATGCTTTCTTTTCCATTCAGCCGTGTGATACCCTCACGCTCTTTGATGGAGTCTATGATCTCTGCCACATCCTTGAGCCGTATGACGCCTCTCTCGCCCGTTGTCTTGAGGCCGATCTCACCGATCTCATCGATCTCCTCAAACTCTCCGACGATCCGGAGCGAATATTTGAACCGGCCCTTTCGGATCGTCCCCCCTTGAAGGTTCCGGTTGAAATTATCGATGCGCTGGGAGATCTCGTCGATGGATAAGTCATACAGTGAGAGTTTCTTCGGATCGACTTCGACCTGGATTTCCCGTTCAACACCACCCGCAATCTCCGCAGAACCGATACCTTCGATCTGCTCAAGGCGAGGTTTGATCAATTCTTCGGAAAACTCCTTGATCTCCAGTAGATACCTGTCACCGGAGACTGAGAGGACCATAATGGCTTTGCTCTGGGGGTCGAGAGGAATGATCGTGGGCTCTTCAGCATCATCGGGAAGCTCGACGCTGTCCAGTTTTTCCCTCGTGTGGAGCATGGCAAAATCCATGTCCGTCCCCCATGAAAATTCAAGGGTCATGTAGGATACACCCTCTTTGGAGATGGACTCCACGCGCCTCAGGCCGGGAATACGGCTGACAGCCGCTTCCAGGTCATC
>WTAW01000185.1 GCA_013139435.1 Candidatus Aminicenantota bacterium
GCCAACTACGAGATCTGGGTCAGTAATCCGCTTGAAGACCACTGGCCCTATGAAATGAAAATCATGAAGAACCCAGTGCTGTGCTGCGCCTGGCATATGTACTTGCTGCAGACGCCGGACTACACGCCCATTCGTGACTACACCGACCTGATCATGGCCGGCAAGTGGGAAGAAGGTTTGAAAAAATACGACGAGATTGAGCCCGGACGGCAACTGCTGAACGACTTCTTCTGGCACAACTACCGCAAGGGCGTCTATGTCGTGGGCTTCTGGAAATACTGGATGGAGATGAAGGGCGTGATCAGTGGACACAAGGTGAGAACGCCACTCGTCAACATGAACAAGGAAGAAGAGGAGTGGCTGGAGGGACGATTCAAGCTGCTCCAAGAGGGAAAGCACCCGCGCAGCAAGGGCGAATTGCTTCCCTATCCGCAGCAACAGGGTGGAGGACCCATT
The DNA here is from genome assembly GCA_013139435.1 of Candidatus Aminicenantota bacterium. Lineage (GTDB taxonomy): Bacteria > Acidobacteriota > Aminicenantia > Aminicenantales > Aminicenantaceae > WTAW01. The sequence continues at coordinate 457 of WTAW01000185.1, forward strand.
GCGCTGTAAGGAACCGCATCGTTTGAAATCCGGTTGATATGTGCCGCGGGGGCGAACTTTCGTCCCCACGGCCTTCCTTTTGGCAGTGAACACTCACAGTAGGTGTGAAAGGAGACGTCCCTAATGATGGCTCAAATTGTCATGAACGTCATAATGGGCTCAGTTATCTTATTGATGCTGGGTGCCGGGCTGAATATTGAACTCAGACAGGTCATCGATATCGCCAAACGGTTTCGGCTCGTTTTGCTCGGGGTCCTGGCAAATTTTCTCGCTGTTCCCCTTCTTATTGTCCTATGTCTTATGTTGGTGCCTTTATCCCCGGATATCAAGATTGGCATCATGTTGATGGCAGCCGCACCCATCGCTCCAATGGCTCCCGCTCCTTTTGTTGAAAAGGCCAAGGGAGATGTGGTCTATTCGGTCGGGCTCATGACGATCGTTGCCTCTCTCAGTATTGTGCTTACTCCTCTGATTCTTTCCCTTTCCATACCCGAAAGTGCGGGGGGAGTGACCTTAAACCCTATACACATCGTCAAAACATTATTAATGGTGCAACTGATTCCCATCAGTGTCGGAATAGCCATCCGCCAAGCAAGCCGGAAATGGGCAGACAGATTGGTAAAGATCGTCCCCAGGATCGGTCAGATCGGCCTTCTTATCGGGGTTGGTTTGCTCCTGGCAAAACAGGCTTCTCAGATAATCTCCATTGGTCTTCTGGGCTATCTCATAATGGTGTTATTGACCGTTGTGTCGCTCTTTGTTGGGGACTTGATGCTGATCGGCGAATCGGCTGAAAAGCGCCGCGCACTTGCAGTGTCGACAGCAATTCGTAATGTGCCGCTGGCCTTTCTGATCGCCACCGAAAACTTTCCTGACACGGTCGTCGCACCCGTAGTGCTTGTTTTCAGTGTGCTCACCATGGTCCTGTCCGTTGTGTACGGGAAGCTGAGGGTCCCGTCGGAATCTTAAAACGAGAATGCTCATTAGAGCGAACCAGTCTCGAAGGATGTGGAAACGAGCAAAGGTGGTGTATATGAGCAGGATAAGGGGCCTTATAAAGAGTCGTCTTAGAATTTTGGAGTATTATCAATAATGGGCCAAGAAGACAAACAGCGAGTACTCCAGGAAAACAAACAGACATCGGCGGCATGGGTATTGGAGCGTCTGGGTGTTTTTGCTTTGGTCCGCACTGCGTTCTCTTCCGAGCGATCCCTATTGTCGTGGATGCGCACTTCTGTATCACTGTACACATTCGGCTTTACTTTAACTAAGTTTATTGACTACTTAGAAAAGCAGCAGGTAGACATCCAGTACTCATCAGGCCTGCGTCGGCTGGGTCTTGCTCTTATTTTTGTTGGAATCCTGGTGATTGTGCTTGCAGTGGTTGAATATGCACGGAGGCTCCGGAAGATGAAACAACTGGGACTGCCGGCTTTTTCACCATTTCCCCTGGCGGTTTGTATAGCAGTAGCTCTCCTCTTGGTCGGGATCGCTGCATTGATGGCGATCGTATTTAACTGGCCTTAGTAATTTTGACGACGGATATGACGAATGGAACATCCACATCGAGCTTCTGGGGCATTCCGGAACAGGGGCTCGATGATTTAAAACGCGTGATAAGAAGAGGTCATCGCTATGAGCGAAAAAGAAAAGCCACAGACTCCGTTAAACAACAAACACAGAGAGGAAGAAAAAATGCCAAGAGACTTGCGGATACCCGCAGCTCTGGCCCGCACTGCGTTTTCCTCCGAGCAGTCGCTGATGTCGTGGATTCGCACTTGTCTGTCATTGTTCACGTTCGGCTTTTCGATCAGCCAGTTTTTTCAATACTTGGGGGAGAAGCAGGAAGTCCTCCAGCTCTCGGCAGGCCCGCGTCGGCTGGGCCTTGTCCTCGTTTTCGTGGGAATCCTGGCGCTTCTACTGGCAATGATTGACCATGTGTATAGGATTCGCAACATGAAAAAGCAGGGACTGCCACCCGAGACGTCATCTTTCTTACCGATCGGTTCAGCTTTAGCACTCCTCGTGATCGGGATTGCTGCGTTGATGAGTATCTTATTGAAATGGTCTCTGTAATGTGTTGGCGTTTCTATTTGAAATAAGCGATCTGCGCCTCAAGAGGCGTGAGTGACAATATCACCTA
>WTAW01000149.1 GCA_013139435.1 Candidatus Aminicenantota bacterium
GATCTTCCTTTGTCCCTTCCTCTTCTTATTAAAGCCCTCACTATCCAGCAGAGATATTCTCTTACTTATCATTCTAGGAACCGTGTGCACTGCGGGTTCACATACTCTCTTCATCAAAGGCATGAAACATATCAAGGCCCAAACAGCTAGCATTATCAGCTCTCTTGAACCGGTTTACGGAATTCTATTTGCCTTTCTTTTCCTCAATGAGATCCCATCTCTCCGGACCACCGCAGGAGGGTGTGTTATTCTGGTGAGTCAGATTCTCATTTTCATAAAAATATTTAGTTTAGACCATTCAAATAAAATACTGATTCCTCGTGAATAATCCAGGCTAATCAAGAAAGGAAACGCAATGATCTACAAAAAGTTCGAAACAGAGATGACTGTCAGTCCGTCTGAGATCGATTACAACGGGCATGTTCATCAATCTGCTCATAGCGTGAGACTCATATCTTTTTGGTCTTTCTTGTGTTTGACTCTTTGGAATCCTCTTTATCTATCTTTTTAGTCTTTTTTACCTTTGATTGTTCAGTTTCTTTCACTTCTTTCTTTTCGATTTTCTTCTTTTTGGATTTAACCTCTTCGACCTTTTTCTCCTCTTTTTCGTGTCTCTGTTTGATCAAGGTCTTCTCTGTTTTGTGTTTCTGCTTCACCTCGTCGATCTGATTTTTGTATTTTTCCTCTATGACTCTTTTCTCCTCTGTTGTCTTCGCCTCCTCGGCCTCTTTCTCCTTAATCCTGGTGATACGTTTCACTTCTTCCTTCTGACTCTCTTCCATACGCTCTGTTTCGCGACTCTGTTCTTCCTTTAAACGCATTTCAATGCTTCGTGAGGTTTCTTCCGCCACGTTTTCTATCTTGGATTTTTTCACTACTTCTTTGGCCTCCTCAACATTAAGGACAGTCCTCGGTTCTGCTCTTTCATTCTCTCGAATTCTGGGCCTGTGGACTTGAATCTCACCGCTGCGTACCACGGCTGTACTGGGATCTTGTGAATCCATGATTTCATACTTGGAGACCTTCGTCTTTGTCAACTGACTCACAATCTCCACATCGATGCCCTGATTCATGATCACACGATTGCGATCCATGATATTCGTTTTTGAAATTGTGTTCCTGACGATAGTGTAATTCCTTTCCACAGGCAACACATAGTTGTAAATCCCAGAGTGTAAGAAGTAGCGACCATCGACAAAAACCCAGAGTGTATCTGGTATGGGATATGGGAGTTTACGAATCCCCACTCCAAAGACAAACTCTACATCCGGAGGCAAAGGGGCCCACCCCATATAGGCGCCTCCATTCCTCCAACTCACCCAGGCTGGACCCCAGATATTATCCGGAACCCAAAACCATCCCAGAGTCACATCCCAACTCCAACGGCCATAATGGAATGGCGCCCATCCCCATTCATAGCTCGAAATCCAAGTCCAACCATGGCTGGTCCAGAGCCAACGGCCGTATGTGTAGGGACGCCAACCGTATCTGGTTCCGTAGGGAATCCAGACATATCCGTAGGGGGAATAGTTGACCCATGTTCCATATGGGGCCAGATGATCGTAAAAATAGGATGTATCCAGACGGGAGGGATAATCCCTGTAATCCTCTTCATAATAACCCTGATCTTCGGGCGGAGGGTACACTACCTCGGGATATGGGACATAATAAATGCACCCTGCGGCCAGGATCAACCCAAACACAACCGATGCCATCAGAATATATTTTTTCATTGTCTTTTTCCTCTAGGCCTAGCTGTTGCAAAAAGTATGCCAAAAAAGCTTACGCCTGATATCACACATTTCTAAAACGGATAGTGTTTACAATACAGGTCAATTGTCCCCTCAGTTAGGTCCATTCCCAGAATGGACTACCCAAGACAACGGAAGGAACTAATTTAGCTCTTTGAAGACCTTTTTGATCCGTTTAAAAGCCCAGCTCAGATCTTTCTGCTTGATACCGAGAGGAGGGGAAAACCGAATGACGTTTTTATGTGTATCCTTGCACAGCATACCCTCTTTTTTCAGAGCCTCACAGAATCGGCGTGCACCGCCGGCCTTGGGTGTTAATTCGATGCCTATGAGCAAACCCTTTCCTCTGACTTCCTTTATATGTTTGTTTTTAATGCTCCGAAGCTTTTTAAGGAAATACTCCCCCATCTCTTTGGAATTATCGATCAAATCCTCTTCTTGGAGGACTCGGAGGGACTCCCGGGCAACTGCACAGGCCAATGGATTCGCTCCAAAGGTAGAACCATGAGTCCCTGGAGTAAATAATTCGAGAACATCTCTGCTCGATAGCACAGCCGAGATAGCATAACACCCTCCGCCGAGGGATTTTCCAATCGTGAGAACATCGGGTTTGATGGATTCGTGTTCATACGCAAAAAGCTTCCCTGTTCTTCCAAGCCCTGTCTGGATCTCATCCGCTATGTACAGCACATTGTTTGCCTCGCAAATCTGCTTGGTCTCACGCAAATAGCCCTCTGGAGGCATGATGATGCCTCCCTCGGCTTGGATAGGCTCCATCAAGAACGCAGCCGTGTTAGGGGTAATAGCTTCCTCTAATGCCCCGGCATCTCCATAGGGGACCTCGACAAATCCAGGGGTGAAGGGGCCAAAATCGTTCCTGTATAATTCTTCCGAAGTAAAGCCGATGATCGTGATCGTTCGTCCATGAAAATTATTCGAACACACAATAATCTCGGCTTTATCTTTGG
>WTAW01000128.1 GCA_013139435.1 Candidatus Aminicenantota bacterium
GTCTAGTCATGCCTGAAATATATGTTCTGCTGCAGCAGAGCGCAATAACATTTTAGTGGTATACGGTGAGGAATACGATCTTCAGTGCCATCATATTCAACTCCTTCAGAATATCAGGGATGAAGCCAACCGTTACTTGTCTTCGACAGGAGTGCGCCTATCCAGTTGCTTACCCGCAATATGAAGGCCGACCAGGCGCGCGATCAGCACTGTCATATAGATCTGACCGATTGTGGATTCTAAAATCGTCAAATTTCTCGCTAACCAACTGACCGGTGTGATGTCCCCGTAACCGAGGGTCGTGAGTGTCGTGAACGAGAAGTACGTGAGAATCGAGAATTCAAAGGTTGGCTTGGCAAGGGCTAGAGCTTGTGGATCCAATATCAAAAGAAGGGAATACAAATACGTCCAGAGGAATCCCATTAAAAAATAGACAGAAATGCCTCCTTTGATCGTATCTGTAGTAATGTTTTTTTCCGAGAAAATCTTCCTGATTAAAATGGTGATCGCGGTAAAAAGAAACAGCGATTCGATACTCAATCCCACCACATAAAAATTATGAGCATTTTGAGGGGAGAGCTGAAAAACTCTGGCGATCATGGAATTGCAAAAACCGATCAGCGCGAAGACGATCATGATACGGAGAATGGATGGCCGAAGGTCCAATGTCCCCAGAACTGCGATCATCAAACCCAAAAACAAAAGGGGCATTATGAGAGGGATTCTTTGTTCAAACAACGGAGCAAGCACAAATAGAGCGACAATTGAGATCATGAGGTAGGTGTACCTGTATTTCATAAATTTGGGATATTTTTGTACCCGAGTGATGACCATTTCGTCTCGTTCTCTAAATATTTTCATGGTCCCCCCCCGAAGGTGTCATTTTTGATCGTGTTGATCCAATGACTATGAATTTTTCACTCCCCACTTTTTGGAGAAGGAATCCGGAAAAAGATAGTATACAACACAGGAACAACCACCAGAGTCAAGACCGAAGCAACGAGGAGGCCGAACATAATGGTGACCGCCATGGAGACAAAAAAAGCATCTCTGAGAAGCGGAATCATACCTAAGATCGTAGTTCCCGCTGCCAACATAACAGGCCGCATTCGGCTAACGCCTGAATCAACAACCGCCCAGTAGGGTTGCTTCCCTTCTCTGATCTCGAGGTTTATCTGATCTATGAGTACTATCGCATTCTTTATCAGCATTCCGGAAAGGCTGAGCAATCCTAACATCGCCATGAAGCCAAACGGCTGTTTAAAGAGCAGCAAACCTAACGTTACTCCGATGATCGCAAGGGGAACGGTGAGCCAAATGATTAACGGTTCTCTTACGGCATTGAATAGGAATATAATGATGAGAACCATGAGACCAAAAAAAACAGGCAGAGATTTTGCAATGGCCGCCTGAGCTCGGGAAGAGTCCTCGAGCTGACCTCCCCAAGAAATAAAATAGCCAGGCAAGTCCTTGAGCGGTATAATCGCTTGGTCGACGACTTTGATCGTCGTGTGGTCGAAGTTGGCGAAGGGATCCTCATCCGGCCCAAACGACTTTCCCAAATAACTTCCCACATCCACATTGAGGGCTTTTTCGATCTCAGGTTTAATTCTTGCAAAAAGCTCGCTGGGAAGTTCGGCTTTCGGATCGCAATGAACTCTGATCATCGTCGTTCGATTCTTGCGCTGAATGTTTGCGTCTTCTGTTTCAGTGGCAAAACCGGTCAGCACTTGACGCATGGGGATCATCTGTTGGGCCGCTGGACTCCAGATCTGAAGATTCTGTATATTGTCCACATCGATTCGTTCCAGCTCTGGCGCCCTGGCAATGATCGGCAGAAGCTCTTCACCTTCCCTGTATACTCCTGTCTGCTTTCCCTCAAAGGCCGAGCGAAGGGCTGCTCCAAGCTGCTGGCGCGTAATCCCCAACTGCCGCGCCTGAGCTTCCGCCAGCAAGGGACGTACAACCTTCACCTTTTCCTTCCACTCATCTCGGATAGCTTTGGCCCCTCCATCGGTATACATGATCTCCTTAGCTTTGCGGGCCATTTCGCGAAGAACTGTCCTGTCAGGTCCATGGATACGTAACTGGATTGTCCCCCCCTCGCCAGGGCCTAAAAGAAACTTCCGGACATTTATGATCCCGTCTGGGATCATCTCCTCCAGGTCCACACCGATTTTGGGGATGATCCGATCGATCACTCGATAATCATCGACTGAAAGGAGCAGCATTCCATAAGAGCTGGACGTCGTTCCGGGAGTATACGTTAAAAGAAACCGTGGGTCAGCGCCGCCCACTGCTGTGGCCACATGCGCTACTTCATCATACTCCATCAGGTATTTTTCGGCTTTGGCCAATTGAGCTTGCGTTTCTCGAATATTCAAACCCTCAGGGAGATAACACTCGATAAAAAACTGAGGACGCGTCGAATTCGGGAAAAACATGGTTTTGACAAAACCAAATCCATACAGGGAGATAAAGAAAATACCGAGAACAGCGGCCATCGTGAACCAACGAAAACGCATGGCTGCGATCAGCCCTTTTTTGTAGATCTGGAAAAAGCCACCCGCATAGGGATCTTTGTCTTCCGTGCTCTCTTTCCCCTTGGGTTTTCCTTTGAGGAACATCTTCCCGAACAATGGTGTGATCGTGACAGCGGTTACCCAGCTCAGCATGAGAGAGATGAGAATGACAAGGAACAAAGACCGGCAAAACTCTCCTGAAGGGTCTGGTGATGTGCCTATGGCCGCAAAAGCCAGAACTGCGACGACTGTCGCGCCTAAAAGGGGCGTGGATGTCTGTCCAACAACAGCACTGGCCGCTTTGATCCGGTCCTCTCCCCGCTCGATCCGGACCTTCATCCCATCGACAACCACAATGGCGTTATCCACGAGCATACCGAGAGCGATGATCAGCGCCCCAAGAGAAATTCTCTCCAGCATGATCCCCCTCATCCCCATGAATATAAAGCTTCCGAAGATGGTGATAAATAGGACGCTCCCGATGATCAAGCCGCTCCGCATTCCCATCGCGAAGAGCAAAACAATAAAAACGATCGCCACTGCTTGAAGCAGGTTGATCATAAAAGCACTGATCGCAACGGTCACGGACTCGGATTGCATGGCAATGGGATAGAGCTCCATCCCAAGGGGAGTTTGGTTTTCCAGCTCTTTAAGTCTTTGTTCAATGGCCTCGCCCATAGTGACAACGTTTCCCCCCATTACGCATGAAATTCCGATCCCGATCGCCTTTTTACCGTCAAAGCGGAGTATATTTCTCGGGGGATCCATATATCCTCTCTTAACAGTGGCCACATCTTTCAGGTAGATCATCCTGTCTCCAAATCGAGCGCTGATCAACAGGTCGCCAAATTCCTGCTCGGATTTAAACTCTCCGGTGGGATTTATGGGAATGAAGAATGTTCCAAGTTCTAGCCGTCCAGCATCCACAGGCAGATTCTTGGCTGTCAGCGCGTTATAGATATCATCCTGAGATATGCCCAGCGTAGCCATTTTCGGCCGGGACATCTCAACCCAAACCACTTCCGCTTGGACTCCGTACAAGATGATCCTTTTTACATCTTGGACCAAAAGCAGTTCGCGTCTGAGCAACTTTACATGTTCGTATAACTCCGCGTACGAGTAGCCCTCCCCCGTTAATGCAAGATAAATGCCGTAAACATCCCCGAAATCGTCATTGATGACCGATGGACCAGCTCCAGGTGGAAGCTGTCTTTGATAGTCATTCACCTTGCGGCGCAGCTCATCTTTTATCTGAGGGATATGAGTTTTGTCATACTTGTCCTTCATTCTGACCTTGACCTGAGAAAATCCTCTCGAAGAGATCGATTCGACATACTTGACTTGACCGAGCTCCTGGACGGCCATCTCCATCACGTTGGACACCTCTTCCTCAACCTCGATTGCAGAGGCCCCCGGATAAGGAGTGGCAATTATGACATCCTTGATCGTAAATTCTGGATCCTCCAGCCGCGGCAATCCCTGAAAGGACTTTATACCGACGAACAGAAGGACCAAGGCGAGGGTGATTGTGATGACATTCTTACGAATAGAAAATTCTGCGATATTCATGCGGTATCTCCTTTTCTCTCTACTCCATAAAGCGAATTTTTGTCCCTTCCTGAAGCCTTGCGACACCCACTATAACGATCCGATCACCCGGCGCTATACCGCTGCTGATCCTAATATTTCCTTCGCCAGTGACCTCCTCCACAACAACTTCCGTCCTGTGAACAGTCATCTCCTCGGGATCGACAATCCATACATACGGAGTCCCGTCATCTCCCGAAAAAACAGCCCCTGCAGGAATCACATACTGATCCTCCTGGCCCACTCCCACGAGTGGGCCAGACATCCGAACCTCAGACGTCATTCCTGGCAGCAGCCTGATGCCCTTAGGTTGTGGCATTATAACTGTTACCCTATAAGTCTGAGTACGCGGGTCGGCCTCTGCACTGGCCTCCAAAAACTCCACCGGATATTCTTGATCTGAAATCGTTTCAAACCGAGCCACAAGTTTTACCGCTTGTTTATTCTTGACTGTGGCAATGAGATACTCGGGCACATCGACGACAATCTCGATCTTGGAGACATCATGGAGGCTTAATATCTGTTGTTGAGCTCTGATTTCTTCGAAATTTTCTACATATCTTTCACCCACATTCCCGCTGAACGGAGCGACCAAAACGGTATCATCTAGATCAGCTTGAGCTCTATCCAGCCTCGCTTTATTCACATCGCGATTGGATCTATAGAAATCAAGATCGGAGATAGGTACAGCTTCTCTTTCATAAAGCCTTTGGTATCTCTTGAAGTCAGCATCTGCTTTTTCGTATGACGCTTTGGCTTCTTCGAAAGCGATGTTATAATCCCTGGGATCAATCCGTGCCAGGAACTGCCTTTTGTTTACGACTTGTCCTTCATTGATCGGCAACTCAATGAGTTGTCCCGAGACACGAAAAGAAAGGTTCACTCGCTGAGCGCCCTGGACCGTACCGGGGAAGCTCAATCGGCTGCCCGCGACATCGCCAACGACCATGGTTTTGACCGGCCGTACGACAGGCACCGCTTCCTCGACCCTCTCCTCACGGCAACCCACCATGTTTAGGACAGCCGCCATACAGACAATTATGCCTACCCTAAAGAGAATTTTTTGTGTCCCTCTCATTTTTCCATCTCCTTTTCATTCGCTTTTTTTGTATGAATATCTTGAGAATTCATAAAAATATATATATTGTCCAAAAGCTCTTTTCGCTCTTCGTCTGTTTTATCCAATTCAAACCAAGCCATTCCTCTCTGGAGGGCTAACATGTCCAAAAGATAGCTGTAGACGGATATCGCCGCATTCTGAGATGCGATGAAGCTCGCATTTTGAGCTTCGAGCAAGTCAGTAACGTTTAAAATTCCCATGCCATATTTCTCTTGGACAACGTCAAGATTTTTTAGAGCATTTTCTGCCGCGACCTGGCTGAACTGGATACTGGGAAAGGAGTTTTCAACATGCTGCAAAGCTGTTCGGATTCGCTTCTCAACCAATTCCTGAGCCAGTTTTGTCTCTCTTTCCAAGGTTTCTAGCTGAGATGAAATGCGTTTCATATCATGATACTTTGCTCCACCACTGAACAAAGGATATGTGGCTGACAGGGCGAATGTGAACCAGCTACGGCTTAAATCCGTGAGCTCGGGGCTTCGACTGATCTGATAGTCATAGGAAAGATTCGCTGTCACCTTGGGCAAGTAGAACTTCCGTTTCCTCTGGCCAAATTGGATCCCTAACGCCTCTATCGCATTATCTAAATACATGAGCTCAGGAGAATTCACAAAGGCTAACTGAACCATAAATTCTCGGAATTTTTCGTACGTTTGGGCATTTTTGAATATTTGACTGAGGTCGCTGTCGAGAAAAGTAAAAACCTCAGGATCGACGTTTATCTCCTCGGGATCCCACTGGACATCTTGAGGAGCACCGAGGACTTGATTGAGTGAGATCCTTAAGGATTCTGTGATAGCCGCCACATTCAGAAGCGTACTTCTCTGCCTTGCTAATTCGGCTTCCCAGCGGAAAACTTCATCCCTTCCTGCATGTCCCACTCTCACCCGTATATCAGCAAGATCACGATTTTCTCCTGTGAGCTTTAGATTCTCGAGCTCGATCTGATAGAGGAGCCGGGATAAGACATGTCTCAAAAAAGCCTCTCCCGCATCTGAAAGAACGTCGAGGCGTTTCTGCTCGTGTTCATACTGTGTTCCTTCAAACAACCTTTGGGATGAGCGGTAATCGGAGATGACTTCATCATCATAAAGCACCTGACTGAGAGTTAGGCCGGCCACCGTCTGATTCTTAGGGAAGATCTCTTTCAAGCGACCCCATGGATCGTCATACTGGAATCCTGCACCTGCAAATATTTGGGGAAACAAAGAGCTCTTCGCCACTTGCATCGTGAGCCGGGAGGTTTCCACCTGGGAATCGCTGATCGAAAGAGAAGTATTGTTCTCTCCAGCTCTTTTCATCGCTTCCTCGAGTGTCAATGTTGCTGCATCCCTCTTCAGCGCATCTTCATAGAGAAAATCAGCCATCGCTCGCACTTCATAGTTGGGGAAGTAACCTAACTCAGCTGCAGTGCGTCCGTTTATCAGGAGCTTAAGATCCATAGACAGAAATATCGGTAAATCACTCGTCGATTCTCCCCGGATTAACTGGTTGATATTGAGTGCCGCACGGCGAGCCACCAATACTATGATATCCGGTGCTAGAGCCGCCAATGCCCCAAGCTCCACATCAGGGTGACCCTGGAAGCTAAATGTCGGGATCTTTCTTGCGGTAAGGTCTCGAATGAGAATCCTTCTATCCGCGGCGGAAAGGCGGGGAGCTTCACTGAGAACGACAGCTTCAACATCTTCCCCAATCCTTGAGAGTGATTCGGAAATATTATCCGAGATGGAGATGAAATTTATGTCAATTCCCAATTTTGTAGCCATTTTTTCAATCTCGGCGCGCACAAATTCCCCTTGTTCAAGATACTCTTCGCCCAGGGTGATATGCAAAGAAGACACTGAAAACATTTCCCTAAACGTATGGATGTCTCGATCTATCATGTGGGGAACGAGAATGAAGCTGAGATTCTCTTTGAGTGATCGGTCCTCTTCGGAGAATGGAGCCTTAAAAAGACCAGGCGTCTGCACATAACTGCTGACAACCGGCTTGGTGAGCGCAAAATCCTCTTTTACTGCCTGTTGTGTAACTAGTGCCCCTGTCACCAGAACAATATCCACTTCAGGATCGTCCATTGCGTTCTGGAGAACCTCTCTCATCCTTTCGGGCTTCCACTGGGCATCGAATTCAGGCGCCGCTTTAAGCTTCAACTCTATATCGGGTGTAATAAATTTTTGGAGTTCTGCTTCGACGCGCTTGGCGATGTCACTTTCTGCTCTAGGTCCATCCTTGACAACAGCGATCGTCACCTGCTTGACTTGGCTTGGGAAAAGTGAGCTGGCTTGGAACAAAAATATCGAGAGACATGTCAAAAATAAGGTTACAATCCTCTTGGATTGGTACATTTTATCTCCTCCTCCGATCTTTACTCGGGAAAGATCTTTACAGTCTATACTACTGTTTATACGTTAGCTCTATCATCCATCCCAACGCTATCGTTCAATTTAAAAAAAAATGATATTGCTGTCAACTATATTGGTGTTATACAATCCAAATTGAAATATACGTACGGTGGAAGAAAAGCGCAATAACACCTTAGTGGTATATGGGAAAACTGATATTCTCCGGAATTGATTTGACGGCGATAATCTATAAGAAAATGATTCCCTGAATCG
>WTAW01000187.1 GCA_013139435.1 Candidatus Aminicenantota bacterium
AATGCTGGAGGCTATACAGCCATTGGAGGCAGTTCAACACTCCATTTCAGAGCATTTTACGTTCAGTATGACAACACACTCGAGGCTTACAGGGATCGATCGATGACGGAACTGAATTTCGAAAGCACATTCGACAATTCGGTTTATGGTATTTATGGCCTGTTGGATTTTCATCTCGCACCCACTCACACTTTGAAGACAAGTCTATCGCTTAAAAAGGATATCGCCCGCACTCAGGACGATGTCGATGAGCCATGGATAAAATATGACCAGGGGACTTATTCTCTGGGAATCGAGGACCATTTTTCGTTTTCTGAAAAGTGGCAGTTGATCGGAGGATTGAGTTTTGATCATCTGGAAAAATTTGAAGGTGGAAACACGTCCAAAATCAATCCTCTTATCGGAGTCAAATTCTCTCCTGTCGATCCTCTGGCACTCCATCTTTCTTTTTCTCGGAAATCCAAGTTCCCCTCCATGCGCTCTATGTATTCCAGCACATCGGGCAATCCGGATCTTGTGAGTGAGGCAGGGAATAATTGGGAATTTGGCTTTACCTACAGTAAAGATTTTTATTTCACGGGTTCCGTGTTCTTTACTCGGTTTAAGGACATGATCGATAGTGTCCGGCTTCCTGACAGGACACGCCGGTTTTTTAATATTGGAGAGGCCTATATCAACGGGATGGAAATGCAATTGCAGAAGTCCTTACGCTGGATGAATGCCACGATCAATTACACCTATCTAGACCACAAGAATGTCACTGACGACCGGCCTCTCGATGCTCTTGCGAACCACAATCTTAATTTTGATTGGGTCTTGTATCCGGTGAAAAATTTTCGTATCAGCTTTCTCGGAATGATCGCTTCCTCGTCATCCTGGTATGATTTCGGTTCTGGTGAGCTTTTGGCTATCCCTTCCTTTGCCAGCTTGGATATCGTTGCGTCGTATCGTTGGGGGGTAATTGAGCCTTATATCAAAGCCACCAATATCTTTGACCAGTTTTATTATACAGAGCCTGGATATCCCTGGCGAGGACGCTACTTCGAATTTGGAATCAGAGTGGACGTACTACGCTAGCCGATGACTTGTGACAGGATCCAGATAATAAAAACAGTGACCACTGTCCCTGCGTAGGTCCAGTTGGGTTTCTTATCAGCGAATGCTCCGCTGGTGATTCCGAGCCTGAATCCCAATGGTACTGCTATCGCGGCGAGAATGGCCGTAAATGTACCGGCCACAAAAATGTGTCCGAGGACTTTGGACAATCCTCCACTCGTCCAGATGTCATAACGAATGATGTAGGTGATAACAAGGGCAAAAAGCACATTCCCCGAATAGGCGTTCAGTATCCCTGTGAGGCTATTTTTGATTACTGAGGTCTTTTCACTTTTCATCAACACAGATGCCAAAACATCAAAGACTAGACCGACCATAAAAATACCGAGCAAGTGGCAGTAGAAAGGAGAAGCATTGGCAAGCTTGAAGAGGACTGCGACCACACCGATAACTGTAGATGAGCCGGGTTTATTAACGATGCCTCTGGCAAAAGCAAGTATAAACAGAGCGATGACGGTCAGAAGCACAGAAAAATGGGGAATGTTGCTTGTGGATAAAACTTCTCCCATCATCACTTCGTTAATTCCCCAGAGTGAACCGAACAGGATGAACCATAACCAATTCTTAGGATTTCTCATCAGTTTTCTCCTTCCTTAAAAAGGGATACAGTAATACGCTCTGGATTCTCTGTGATTCCTTCCAATGATTGAATCATTCCCAGTATAGCATTAGTGAAGATCTTCTGTACAAAATCGTTCATAGGAATTGAATCTCCATCAATATGAAGGGCGATCGACGATTTCCGTTTTATCACCGAGCCTTGGATTATGTCTGCGATCTGATTGATCTGATCAGGCAGGAACGCGGGTTTGTCCGTGTCGACATCAAAATCAGAGACAACTGCAAAAAGCTCTTCCGGAAGGCTCTCGATATTTTCGGAGATCCCTTTCTTGAGCACTTCGATTTTTTTGATCGTTTTATCCCCTTTAAAGCCTTCAACCAGAACGATATCAGGCCTCTCGAAGTGCTTTACAGCTATACTTTCAGGACTGGGTTGGTCCTGGTTGTGGATGAGCACTGATAATTGTTCAGGAGATGTCATGGATACAGCGTCGGCGCCAGCTTCGATAAAACTCCAGGAGTCTTTTCCATCGGTGTCGAGTTCAAAACCATGCGCACAGTGTTTGATGACAGCCACGGAATATCCTCTTTGTTTCAGCTCAGGGACCAGATGTGTGATCAAGTGCGTCTTTCCCGTGTTGGACTTTCCAACAAAAGCGAATATTTTCATAAGATTAGAATCATTTTACTGGATAGTGTGAAAAAATTGTATATCACAGCCCCTATCACTTGTCAAATTCAGTATCATTTATATGAGGGCCTTCTTACAGGGGATGATGAGATAAGTGTTGGCGCAGAGTCGTCCGATAGCCAGTGCTATGGTTGCAGCGATGGCGCCTATTGGATTGAACACGGCGATGGCCACAAACAAAATGGTAAAAATGGCGACAACTTCTATGGATGTGGCGATTGTGATAGGTGTTGTTTTCCCGTTCTTTACGAGAAGAGCTCTCTGGAAAGAAATGAGCACTGTAAGGCCGGGGAGAAGGAATAAGATTTGTGCGGGCAGGCGAGCGAAATGAGTCAATTCCAAAGAGAGTCCTGAAACCTTATAGAACCAGATGTAGGAGAGAGGCGTAAAGGTGATGAGAGAAAGCGCTCCCACCACTGCAATTCCCAGAAACAGGGCAAAATTACGCAGTTTCTCAAAGTGCTCGTTGTTTTCACCCAATAGAGCTATCCCGACTTCCTGAAAAGAGAGGCCCATGCTTCTGAATAAAAACACAAGAGAACTTATCACAGGGAGCACAGCCAGTGATTCGATGGACATGCGGCTCTGTCCCATAAAAAAGGTCACCATGGGGTGAACACCCAGCCCCAATATGGAAGTTAGTGCGAGCGGATAATAGAATTTGGTGATGTATCTGTAGCTTAAAGGTTTTTCTGTTTCTGTGCTTTGTTCTTCAGAAACAAGTTGTTTCACCGATCGGTGTGCCATGATGCGGCTGGCAATGGCCTCAGCGCACACGGCCAATGACAGAGAGAGCGTACCAACCGTCGCTCCGTTAAGAGGGAAGAAAAGATAACAGGCCAAAGCTGTGCATGATATTATTGTCAATCGGATCACTGTTCCGTAAGCGACTCGACGTGTGAGGTTGCTACGGATCAAGATGCCTTGGTAGAAGCGTCTATACCCTATGGCTCCCGGCCAGGGGATGAGGAGGATACAGGCTTGATGAGTCAGGCGGGCGACATTTTCAGGAAGTCCGATCAAGCGCTGCATGATGAAATAAAAGACAGGTGGGGTAATGAAAATAAGCATGATGAGAGTGCATATGGCTATTAAAGTCAAAGAAAAATTTCTCAGTTTGATGTAGGAATCGCGATTTTTCACTAGGGCAGTGGAGGCGCTCATGAGCATGATAATCGGAGCTTCGATGAGCACGCCAAAAGAGAAGGCCACGCCAAAAGCTGCCAGGTTGAATTTGGGATCCATGAGCCTGGCAATGATTGCTGCAAGAATAGGCCCTTCTGCAGCCATCATCAACCACGTTGCTGCCAATGGTACCCAAAAGATAAAGATCTTTTTATATGTAAGGGATTCTTTTTCAGCGATCATAGCCATCAAGTTTAATGGCAAATGATAGAAGAATCAAAGGTTTTTTAATCAAGGATTTTTGATCAATGCATAGTTTTCAAGATGACGACGGGCCGTTTCATTGTCAGGGCTTAATCGCAGAGCCTCAGAAAAATGTTTAATCGCCTCATCTTTTTTTTCTGTTTTTTTCAGAACCACCCCCAAGTTGATATGGGCTTCTACGAGATAAGGATTAATGCCTAAGGACTTAAGAAAGTAGTCAATGGCTTCATTATACTTTCCTTCATAAACTAGTAGGGCCCCCAGATTATTGTTCACATCCGCAAAATTCGGTACGGTATTCAAGACAATCTGCCAGTGCGCTATAGATTTGTCATATTCACCGCGCTCTCTGTGAAATTCTGCAAAATTGTTATGGAGTATCCAGTCATCCGGTCTTTTTTCAAGAGCTCTTTCATAAACTTGCTGAACCAGATCTAGAACCTTTGGCGTGAGAAAGTTCTTTAATTGAGTCATTCGCTCTAAAATCTTTTTTTTGAGCATATCATGATCGATCTGATTCGTAAAGGGTGGGCGGGTGATTCTTTCCAATACACGACCGAGGATCTTGTTAAGATCCCACATTGTAAAAGCGAGGAGAGAGGCATATCTGTCTTGAGAAAGAAGTAATATTCCTCCTGAAGTTGGTGATCGAAAATCTTCAGGAAGAATGGCGCGGACCTGTGAAAATACGGACTCTGCAAGGAGATAGTTACCGAAAAAGTTCATATGGACGTGTTCATAGAACAACTCTTCCCCAGGGATGTCGGAGGAAGCTCTCTGATTCTCTTCAAAAGAACGTTCCGCATCTACAAGATAAACACCATCGTTTTCTCTGTGTAAAGCACTTTCACGAATGATTCTGTTGATCTGTGTATCTGCACGGAATCGCAGTGCATCCCTATCCCTGGCTTTTATATAGTATTCCTGCGCCTCCTCATATCTGTTCAACTGCATATAACACCTTGCCAGCCGAAAGTGTAAGTCCGCATAATGGTCATCAATTTGACCGGCCTGGAGATACCTGTCGGCCGCTTCAGCATACCTGCCTTCTGCCTCGAGCTCAGTTCCTGCTTTGTAGTATCCTTCCCAATCCACCCTCTGAGCTTCACTGAGATCCTGTCTATGCATAGAAGCAAATGGAGCATTATCTTTAAGATTTGTGGCCACTGTACATACAATCACCTTAGCACCTGAATCACACCCTGTGTCGATAATATCGTCAAGATTTCTTTCGAAGTGTGTATACACCTTCTCGAGCCGTGGGTCATTTAAGGGAACTCGATTTTCTAGAAACATCTCCATGCCTCTCCATACTCTGTTTTTTTGTTCCTTGCTTAACAGATTCTGGACAAGGCTATCGAGCAATTGACCTATCTTCAAAGATTTTACCCACAAACTCGCTCGGATCATTGCAAGGTTTGGAGAAAAAGACTGGAAGATTGTTCCCGCTCCAAAAGGCCCAACCACTTCATTGTTGCCGAGATAGACTATGAAAAGGTCAGGTTTAAGTTTTGCGGAGTCTTTTGTGATCTCGTGGACAACGTGGGAGTTAATGGCCACCATAGCCGTATTGATAATTTCAAACTTTCTGTTCGGATAATGATGATACAACATCTGCTCAAGTATTCTGGCAAAGTTGAATGAATAGTCCGGTTCGCCCTTGGCTGCAGAACCGCCCAGCACAAAAATGCGATATGTTCCTTCGGGCTTCTCTGCCGGAATGGAATTGAGAAAGGGGTGTCGTGCAAGTTGAGGTGGGAAAAAACGCCAGCCATATCTTTGGTTGCTCAAATAGATATTGTTTTTTTTATTTTTGATAAAGTAGCTCGTGGGATAACCGACTCCAGCTGAACGCAATCCTAGTTCAATCCCAACAAGGATGAGAAAGGGAACAACCGTCATTGAAACGACAGCATATAGCCACTTGTGTTTGAGTCGACGGTGTTTCCTGACAGTCTTTTGGGATTCCATAATAATTTTGTTTTTATATTGTTCCCTTGGTTTGTCCAAAAATTCTGTATCGAATGCCTATTCTCGCATCGCAGCTAAAAATGAAATTTTTTAGCCATCTGTATAAATTTAATCCCAGTATTTTACAGCAGTTGCTCTTTCATCCAGCCGGAAGTGTTATGGAAATTGGCCACGGCGCTCCCGGGAGGAACGAGATTGTCACACGCTTCCCTTAATTCTTCAGACAGGGTTTTTTCCAAAACGGGAATCAGGTCGTCTAGATGCTCCACTTTCTGTGGGCCGATCAAAGGAGCGGTCACACCCGACTGGTCCTTGCACCACAGAACTCCCAGCTGAGCAGGAGTGAGGCCAGCTTCTTTGGCC
>WTAW01000156.1 GCA_013139435.1 Candidatus Aminicenantota bacterium
ATATCGATAGCGAGAAACCAGCCTGAATCCGTTCCCACACAGACATTTTCCTTGAATTCAGTGATGCGGCTCGTAAGGTCTTCTCCGATGACTCTCTGCCAGAGGATATCTCCTTCCCCTGTGAGACAGAAGAGGTTATTGTCCTGGTCGAGCACATAGATATTCTCCTCCCCTAGAAAAGGAGGACTTACCAGTGTCTCAGACAGTTTGACCTGCCATTGAATCACTTGGCTAGATCCTTCCACACAGTACAGGATACCCGCACGGGTCGAGATGAAGACAAGAGTTCCCCTTTTTTTCATGGGATTGTTGATCTCACCCTCATACTGGATCTGATGGACCTCCTCGACCGGAAACATAATGCCGCGGGGATAGGGGGGGATCTTTTTTCGGAAAAGAGAACAGGAACACAACACAAGTAATAGCGCACACACAATGGCTAGTTTTTTCATCGATCAGGAGAAAACATATGATATCATTTTTACTCCCATTGACTCAATGGTCGGTTAATAATGATATACCTCGGGATGGCTTTACTTCAAAAAATGAAGCTGTTATCATTCAAAAGAGACCAGGAATGATCAACTATATTTTGCTTTACAAGATCCGGAAGAAAGTCAAAAAGATCATCAAAGATAAGATCGAGGACGAGGAACTGGCCACAACTGAAAAATCATGTGTGGGATGTGTGGCCGATGAGATCAGCTGGGAGATCTACTATCTACTCAAGGACTCGGATCGCAAGCATCAGACCAAGAAGGAAGCATCCACATAACCGTGATGAATGACGTCTGAGCTAGAAAAGGATTTATAGAGTAGCCGACCTATTCGTCGGCTATTTTTTTCTGTCGGGTTTATAATCGGGTTTCTTGCGCCTGTCGGTTGATTTTAGCTGGTCCCACCAGTCTATTCTCTTTTGTATTTCTTTTTCCAGGCCGAGATTTCCAGGCTCGTAATATTTGCGGCCCTTTAATCTCTTGGGAAATGTCTCCATATCCGTCGTGGAGTAATCGTAGTCATGGGCATACTTATACTCTTTCCCGTATCCGACCTCTTTCATTAAAGATGTCACAGGATTCCTCAAGTGGAGGGGGACTGGTTCGAAGGGGCTGGATTCCACATCTTTTTTCGCTTTTCCAAAAGCCGTATAGGCCCTGTTGCTCTTGGGCGCAGAAGCCAGATAGATCGCAGCCTCAGCAAGTGCCAGTTCTCCCTCCGGAGAACCGATAAAATCATACGCCTCCTTAGCATTCAAAGCGATGGAAAGAGCTTGGGGGTCTGCCAGACCGATGTCTTCCGAAGCGAATCTGACCAACCTCCTGACGATATACAGAGGGTCTTCACCCGCAGCCAACATCCTGGCAAGCCAGTAGAGGGAAGCATCCACATCACTGTTCCTGAGGCTTTTGTGAAGAGCAGAAATGAGGTTAAAGTGCTCCTCTCCCTTTTTGTCATAGAGGAGTATCCTTTTCTGAAGGGCCTCCTTGACTTCTATCGCAGTGATCCGGTCTTTCTGCGCTAGGCTCGCAGAAATCTCTAAGGTGTTCAGAGCCCGCCTGGCATCACCATTGGCATAATCGATGATCATCTTCGAGGCCTGTTTGCCGATCTTCAGGTTCATAGCCCCTAATCCGCGTTCTTTATCCGACAAGGCTTCCTGAAGGATCTTGGTGAGAGTCTCCTCCGTTAAGGGATTCAGCAAGAGAACCCGCGTGCGAGAGAGAAGAGGGGCAATGACCTCAAATGAGGGATTCTCTGTCGTGGAGCCAAAAAGAATGATATCGCCTCTCTCCACATAAGGGAGAAACGCCGCCTGCTGAGCTTTGTTGAATCTGTGAATCTCATCGATAAAAAGGACAGTGGGCTGGCCATAGAGGTCTTTGTGGCTTTCCGCTTGGGCCATGACGGTCTTTACATCCTTGATACCGGTTAGAACAGCGCTGAAAAACATACACGGAAAATTGAAGGTATTGGCTAGGATATATCCAAGAGTCGTTTTGCCCGACCCGGGCGGGCCCCAGAAGATGATCGACACCAGTTGATCGGTCTTGATAAGCTGGGAAAGGATCTTTCCCTCACCGATCAAATGGTCCTGCCCATAAAATTGCTCCAGATTTTCCGGGCGCATTCTTTCAGCGAGAGGGGTGTGTGTCTTTTCTCCGGATTTCATGTGCATGTCCTCATGAATTATACCAGAAATTCTAACTTCAGGTCACTTGATCTCAAGACGACGTGAGCAAAGGAAGGAACTTGACGTGGAAAAGCGACCATGTTAATGTAATGATTGATTTTACAGAGATATCCAGAATGAGCAAGCCTTTGTTCTATAAAAGTTCTACTCTATTTAAGGGTCTGAGTTGGAAAGACAAACCATGAAAGGCAAGACCGAATCTGAAAAATTTGTCTACAAATTGGACGAAGTGGCCCGATTGACTCAGCTGGATAAAAAAGTCATCGAATCCTGGGAGAAAGACCTCTATTTCGTCCAGTCAGGTCAGACCCGCGCAGGACACAAAATTTTTCGGAAAAAAGATCTTTCGATCTTCCTCAGGCTCAAGGAACTTCTGGAAACTGAAGGGCTCACGTTGGCAGGGGCTAAAAGACAGCTTGAAGAAGAATTGGGAGTCAAGAAAACAACGGCTATCCATCCGGACCGGATGAAAAAGGTCCTCTATAATGTTCGCGAGCAGCTGAAGGATATCGCTTCCACCCTGGAAGAATAGCTTCTTCTCTAGGAAACATTTCCAAATCCGTGATGATGTTGTTCTTATTGATCAGATATTATGATATCTAAAACACGCTCAGTTTCCCCAGCGAGGAAACTTCGCCATGACATCACGGATTTGGAAACTCTACTCTAGAACTTATTTCAAATTGAGGGCACTTCTGTTATAATAATTGGCCCTCTGGTCGGGACGTGGCGCAGCCAGGTAGCGCACACGCTTGGGGTGCGTGGGGTCGGCGGTTCAAATCCGCCCGTCCCGATTCTTTCCAATCTTAGTGTTATCTAATCCAAATAGGATTAACCTGAATTATAGAAACATCATTGGATGAGTAGTATAATTTCATTTATGATAAGTATCGGCAGCTTTTATGAATAGTCCAGGCAAAAATGGATTATTCACGGACCGAGGTTATAGTAGCGGCGAGGAAGTGGCTCATGAAGCTGTAGTGAACTACCGCGAATGAGCTGCAACGAAGCCGATGCTGTGAGATCGGTTCGCCCGAAGGGTAAAAGATGCTGACAATAAGATATTAAGTGTTTTTTGACTATGAATATGTCAGCAGATTTTATGAATAATTCAGGTTAGGAGGAGAGATTGGAAGATCTACTAGCAAAAGCCTTAAAAGTCACAGACCTCATAGATTACCAGGAAGGTTCTGTGGTCAGTCGTGAGATCATCGCTAAAAAAACCGGGACAGTGACACTTTTCGCCTTCGATGAGGGTCAAGGTCTATCCGAACATACAGCACCTTTTGATGCAACGGTTTTTTGCCTGGAAGGAGAGGTGGAGGTCACGATATCAGGAACGCCAATCCTGGTCAAAAAAGACGAAATGATCATCATGCCCGCAGATCAACCTCATTCCCTCAAAGCCAAATCGAAATTTAAGATGCTGCTCATCATGATCCGCGTCTGAAAGGATTTTTGATTTGTCCAGAAACCGATTGATTCACGAAAAAAGCCCCTATTTGCTACAGCATGCTTCGAATCCTGTGGATTGGTATCCCTGGGGTGAGGAAGCCTTTAAAAAAGCGAAAAAGGAAGATCGGCCCATTTTTCTCTCCATAGGATATTCCACCTGTCATTGGTGTCATGTCATGGAACATGAGTCCTTTGAAGATGAAGACGTGGCCCGGTTGATGAACAAAAACTTTGTCTCGATCAAAGTGGACCGGGAAGAGCGGCCGGACATCGACAATATATACATGAAAATTTGTCAGATGATCACTGGACGAGGGGGATGGCCCCTGACGATCATCATGACACCCGATAAAAAACCTTTTTTTGCGGGCACCTATCTACCCAAACAGCGCCGGTTCAATCAGATCGGAATGATGGACCTCGTTCCACGTATCGGAGAACTCTGGAGCGAACAGAGGCGCGATTTGCTGGCATCTGCGGAGAAGACCATCCTTGCACTCGGCCAGCAATCTTTTCACCCCAGTAGTGAGAGGCTGAATGAAACCGTGTTGAACTCAGCCTTTCAGCAATTGGTCCAAGGCTTTGACGCTCATTACGGAGGATTCAGTCAAGCACCCAAATTCCCCACTCCTCACAACATATCGTTCTTACTTCGCTATTGGAAACGGACGGGGAATGATTCTGCGCTTCACATGGTAGAAAAAACGCTCCAGGCCATGCGGTGGGGAGGAATTTTTGACCATCTGGGATACGGGTTCCACCGGTATTCGACAGATGCACGCTGGCTTCTCCCCCATTTCGAAAAAATGCTCTACGATCAAGCACTCCTAGCCATCGCTTATACAGAGACCTACCTAGCGACCAAAAATGATTTCTACAAGACAACGGCTGAGGAGATTTTTACATATGTTTTGCGTGACATGACATCCCCCGAAGGTCCTTTTTACTCCGCAGAGGATGCAGACAGCGAAGGCAAAGAGGGGAAATTCTACACATGGCAGTGGGATGAATTACAGAGACATCTTGGGACAGAGGACCTCAAATTTGTTTCAAAAGTGTTTAATATTCAAGAGAGTGGGAATTTTTCCGAGGAAGTGACCGGAACAAAGACCGGAGCCAATATCCTCCATCTCACACGACCACTGGATGAATTTGCGGAAGAATTAAAAATGAGCATGAAGGATACTGAGGTCAGGATGGAGAGTCTCAGGAAGAAGTTGTTTGAGCTCAGAGGAAAACGGGAGCGGCCACTCAGGGATGATAAGATCCTGACGGATTGGAACGGCCTGATGATCGCTGCGCTCGCCAGGGCTGCCAGGGCCTTCGACAGACAGGATTATACATTAGCTGCGCAAAAAGCTTCGGATTTTATATTCCGGAACATGAGACGAAAAGACGGTGGATTATTGCACAGACACCGGGAGGGGGAATCCAAAATCTGTGCATATGCCGATGATTATGCATTTATGATCTGGGGACAGATAGAGTTGTATGAGGCGTCCTTCCAGGACAGACACTTGCAAAAAGCATTGGACCTGAATGACACGTTCATCCGCCATTTTTGGGACGAAAAAAATGGCGCTTTCTTCTTTACCCCAGAGTCCAGCGACACACTATTCATCCGACAGAAGGAGAGTTACGACAGGACGACGCCTTCGAGTAACTCGGGGGCCATGATGAACTTGCTCCGGCTTAGCAGAATGACAGGGCGATCGGAATTTGAGGAAAAAGCAGCACGGATATCTGACTATTTCTCGGGAAGTATCCGCTCCTATCCATCCGCGCACACTCAGATGTTGTGTGCGATCGATTTTGCGCTGGGGCCCTCTTTTGAGATCGTCATCGCCGGACAACAAGGAGCTTTGGATACGCAAAAAATGGTCCGGACAATCCAGGATGAATTTATCCCCAACACAGTCGTCCTCTTTGTACCGACAGATAAAGAAAATCCAGCAATCTATCAATTGGCGCCCTTCACACGCAAGCAACATTTGCTCAAAAGCCATGCTGCCGCCTATGTGTGCGCTAACTTTACCTGTAAACAACCCACATCTGATCCGGATCAATTGCTCCAGTTTCTCAATATCAAATAAAGGACCTCAAATTTGTGATGTCATAAAATTGTTTCTAATTTATGGTTGGAATGCTAAAATGCTTGTTTATAATTCTAAAAGTATCCCAAAGTGACTGCGCCAAAAATGAACACAGAAAAACCAATGATCCTTCTGACGAACGACGATGGATTCTTTTCAGAAGGACTGGAGATCCTTGCAAGGGCTCTCCAGGATATCGCGCAGGTTTATATCGTCGCACCAGACCGAGAGAAGAGCGCCACCTCTCTAGCCCTGAGTCTTCACAGACCTCTAAGAGTCAAAGAAGTTCGAAAGAACATCTTCGCCATAGACGGGACGCCAGCAGATTGCGTGTACATGGCCGTACAAAAATTGCTTCCGCGCAAACCTGATCTACTGATCTCCGGCCCTAACCCCGGGCCAAACCTCGGTCAACAGGATACCGCCTATTCCGGAACCGTTGCAG
>WTAW01000360.1 GCA_013139435.1 Candidatus Aminicenantota bacterium
GCGGACTGCGATCTCTCCACGATTGGCGATCAGTATCTTTTTGAACATTCGTATTCCTTCTCGTTTTCTATATCGCGTTAATGGTCAGTTAAAATACACGGTCAGTTCGGGGAACTGACCCTACATCTTTTTACGTTTATGTTTCACTTTTCATGTTTTACGAGCTTTTTTTCGCTCTTTGGAGGGAGTCCAACGGGGTTTTCGTTTCTCGAGAAAAGCACTCATGCCTTCCTGGCCTTCTTCTGAAATACGCAAGTTGGCGATCATGCGGGCCGTATATGCTTTAACCTCTTCAAGGCTCATACGCGGCACATTGAGGATCAACTCTTTGCAGCTGGCTATAGCCTCGGGTCCGGAGGCGAGAAATTGCTCGATCAACTCTTCCACACGCTCTTCCAGCTTATTCATGGGGACAACTTCATTGATGAGGCCTATCTCTAGAGCTTTTTGTGCAGAGATCCTATGCCCAGTCAGAAAGTACTCCCGGGCTTTGCTCTCTCCGATCTTTCGCACGACATAGGGAGAGATCGCAGCCGGCACAAGCCCGATCTTCACCTCGCTCAAGCCAAACTTGGCCTCCTCGGCGGCGATAGCAATATCACACACAGAGAGAAATCCCGTGCCTCCCCCGATAGCTGCTCCATTCACCATAGCGATCGTGGGTTTGGGCAACATGTAGATCTTATACAGAACTTCTGCCAGTTGGAGAGATTCCTCCAGGTTTTGATCGAAGGAATACCGGACGATCTCACGCATCCAGTTGATATCCGCTCCTGCACAGAAGGACTTACCTTCTCCGGTCAGGACGACCACCCTGACAGAATCATCCGCTTTGACCTTATCAAAAGCATCTGTCAATTCAAGGATCGTTTCATAATTGAAGGCATTGTGGACCTCAGGACGATTCAATGTGATCCAAAGAACCGCCTCCCTGTTCTTCTTAGATATCACAATCGTTTTATATATTGTTTCTGTCATCATGGAGTTCCTATTCTCTTGCGCTCAGAAAATTGCCTCCACAGTTGTGTCTTCCATATTTATTATCTCACATCCTGAATATCCCAACCTTATAATCTGGGATCGGAGCGTTCAGGCTCATGGAGATTCCAAGTGCCAGAGCCTCCCTTGTTTCCAGCGGGTCGAGGATCCCGTCATCCCAAAGGCGAGCTGTGCTGTAATACGGGCTTCCCTCGTGTTCGTATTTCTCAAGGATCGGGTTCCTCATCTTTTCAATCTCTTCTTGTGTCATTTTTTTGCCCTGGGCTTTGAGTCTATTGACTTTGACCGTCACCAGCACATCGGCAGCCTGTTCTCCACCCATAACACAGATCCGGGCATTGGGCCACATCCAGAGCAGTCGCGGGAGATAACCCCTGCCACACATGGCATAATTGCCTGCGCCGTTCGAGGCACCCACGATCACTGTAAACTTGGGCACATCGGCGTTGGCCACCGCATGGACGAGTTTTGCCCCATCCTTGGCGATCCCACCGTGTTCGTACTCTTTGCCCACAATAAATCCCGTGATGTTCTGGAGGAAGATGAGAGGAATTTTCCGCATAGAACATAGCGTGACAAAATGGGCGCCCTTGACCGCGCTTTCCGAGAACAAAACGCCGTTATTGGCCACGATCCCCACGGGATACCCCAAAATCCGGGCAAAACCGCACACAATGGTCTGCCCATAGAGTTCCTTGAATTCCTGAAAACGGCTGCCATCTACAATGCGGGCGATAACGTCTTTGATATTGTAGGGCTTCCTCACATCCGCCGGTACGATCCCGTATATCTCTTTCGGATCATAATAGGGATCTTCAGGCTCGCCCATATCCAGGGGGAACTTCTTCTGTGGATTCAAGGTCTCGACAATATTGCGTGCGATCTCAAGTGCATGCTGGTCGTTCTGTGCGTAGTAGTCGGACACTCCGGATATCCGGCAGTGCACATCCGCCCCGCCCAACTCCTCATTGGTAACGTCCATTCCTGTTGCTGCCTTGACCAGCGGCGGGCCACCGATAAAAATCGTCCCCTGTTGACGGACGATGACCGTCTCGTCACTCATGGCCGGCACGTAAGCCCCGCCCGCTGTGCACGATCCCAAAACAATGGATATCTGAGGAATGCCGAGCGCGGACAGCCTTGCCTGGTTGTAGAAGATCCGGCCGAAATGTTCCTTATCCGGAAACGTTCCCTCCTGGAGCGGAAGAAAGATCCCACCGGAATCTACGAGATAGATACAGGGAAGGCGATTATCCAAAGCAACCGTTTGTGCTCGGATGTGTTTTTTGATCGTCGTCGGGAAATAAGTGCCGCCCTTGACTGTAGGGTCATTAGCCACGACCAAGACCTCCCGTCCGTGGACAACACCGATACCTGTGATGACGCCCGCACTGGGCGCTTCGTTATCGTAGACGTCATAGGCAGCCAGGGGTGTGAGTTCCAGAAAAGGTGTGTTCCTGTCAAAGAGTTTCTCCAAGCGTTCCCGCACAAGCAGCTTTCCCCTGGAAATCTGGAGATCCCTATATTTTTTTGGGCCTCCCTCCCGGATCTTTGCGCATCGTTCTTTGTATTCATCGATGATTTTTTTCATATGGGCATAATTCTTTTTATACTCTTTGCTCTGGGTGTCCACTTTGCTGTCTATTCTAAACATGGCTTTACCTCAATTGAGGAACGAACTTGTACCCGTAACAGAGAATCCC
>WTAW01000201.1 GCA_013139435.1 Candidatus Aminicenantota bacterium
AGCCGCATCATGAAAATCCGCATTAAAAATCGCCGGCCCGGTATCCCCCTGGCCATAAATCCCATGACAGCGCGAGCAGAGGTAGTGATACCTCTCTTCCCCCCGGTCCACATCGCCCTGTTCTGCAGAAAAAACGCCTCGTCTGGCCGTCCCCTTAGACCAGCCTCTTAAAAAGGCCACGATGTCGGCCATTTCCTCCGACGAAAACTTCCCCCACCCGGGCATGGCTGTATTGCGCCGGCCATAAGCAATCGTTCTGTAAATAAACTCATCATGGGCCACCGACAACATGTCAGGATTGCTGATCGTAATGATATGAGCGCCTTTCCCATCGTCACCATGGCACATCGTGCAGTTGGCTTTGTATAATATTTTACCCTCATTAAGACTTCCATATATTCCCTGAACTGATGCGAATTCAGAATTGACATTCCTTTTCGACTTCACAAAATCAGCCAATGTCTGGATCTCTTCAAGCTTGAGCCCGGAATAGCGCGGCATCCATGCGGCCATCTGTCGTCCACTCCGGCCATGGTAGATGGTAAAGGCGATAAACTCTGGAGAGGCCACCGATAAAAATCCCGAATGGCCAATGCCGGGAATTCCAGTCTTATATTCCTTGTAACTCTTACCTTCCCCGATCTTTCCATGACAGGCCGAACAAATCATCGGAAAAGCATCGGACCCGGATATCTTTCCCCTTTGTCCTTTAAATTCTTCTAATGTCTCGATGGAAAAATAATCAAATGCAACATCCGGCTTAGCCATCCCCAGGGTGAACGTGATCAGAGCTTGGAGATCCTCATCTGCAAGGCCGATGGCCAGCATCTGTGAGCCGGAAGATACCATCTCGGGATCTTTAAAATGCTCATACAGCCAATTGGTCACAGTCTGCTCACCGATGATGCGGGCAAAGTTGTACTCGTGGCGGGTCTTTTTCCCCTGTTCCGTCAGATCTGGACCGATGGTGCTCCCCACTCCACGGGCTTTATGGCATCCCAGACAACCTTCCTGTCGAAAGACCTGCAGGCCCCTTTGGAAAATTTCTGTACCGGGCAGAGGTTCTAGCTCTTGAAAAATGGCCAAATGACACTGGCCGCATGCCGATTGTGTATAGTCCAGAGCCAGCATGGGGTGTGTCCAAAGCACCTCATCCGCGCGTGCATGCGCATTTTTTTTATCGACCGCCTGACCCTGACCTTTATGGCAGACAGTACAGCCGAAATCAGAAGTGGGATGAAAAACAAGGTGTTCCCCCGTGTGTGCACGATACGGGAGTTTTTGATCAGCCATCCGTATATCATCCATACCAAGATGGCATGTCTGACACCGGTCGATGCGGCCCAACTCATTCAATGCGACCTGCCTGACTCCTACGTCCATCCCTTTGGCTGAAGCTAATTGTCTTTCATCCTGAGATTTTTCGATCAATATCCTCTTAAACTGACGCTGGTGCTTCTTCCACTCTGGCCAGCTCTCCCGAAGGCCTGCAGCAAGCATAAACAAGATAAAGACACAACTGCAGATCAACACAGTCAGTTGAAATAATCTTTTATACTTTGCTTCCATTAGACTTTGATCTACTATCTTTTCTCCATTTTTACATTAAAGGGGAGGCCACTGAGATTTCATCCAGTAGAACTCCCAATTGGGGCCACGGAACAAGATGCCGACAGCCGTGAGAATCACAAAACTCACCATGGCACAGGTAAAAAGCGCCATAGCCGTGTATCGTGTCGATCCATGCTTACGTTTGACAATCGACGACCAAAGGATGAACGCCAAAGTTAACACAGTCGCGGGATTAACCAGAATGATGATGAGCTGAGGAATATTCCCGAACCAGTCTCCCAGCCAACCAAACTTAACGTTCACAAACAGAATGCCGACCGTCACAAGAGCAGCAAAGAACAGTGAATAGAGGGTGATCCTCTTCCCCGTATTGCCTGAAAACCAAACGCCAATATGTTGATCCTCTTTATCCTTAAATGGGATCGACACGAGAAAAAAAATAAAAAGGATCGGGATGATGATACCGCCGGCAAAGGCTGAATAGGAGACAAGCTCCTGGATGCCGAGAAAATACCATGGCGATTTGGCAGGGTTCTCGGGCAACATGGGATTGGCCTGTTCTTTGAGGGGCGCATCGACAAAAAAGGCGCACATTATCAGAACAGCGCAGATCAATGCCAGCACCGCAAGCTCTGCCCACATCAGTGTCGGCCAGGAGTAGAGGTGGACATCGATCTTTCTTTTCTTTGAATTGTTGCTGCTTTTATCCTGTGTAGTTGGACTTTGTTCTCTATACATTCTAAACATCTCATCCGTATTTTCAGGCCGGCTGAGCCCCCCATCTTTGCGGATGCGCCAGAAATGCCAGCTTGTGAGAATAAGAAACGTCAGCGGTAGAAGAAAAACATGAAGCATAAAGAACCGCGAGAGTGCTGCCTGGCCAACGGTTTCGCCCCCGACAAGAAGACTTTTCACAACACCACCAGGATCAAAATACTGCGTGATTCCCAGGGCATCTGTTAATTCCCGTGCAGAAGCCGCAATATTCGAACCGATGGTCACCGCCCAATAGGCCAGTTGGTCCCACGGCAGCAAGTAACCGCTAAAATTCGAAAGGAGTAAAACAAGCAAGAGGACAACACCGATAATCCAACTAAGCGTCCTTCGCTTGAGATACGAACCCGTGTAAAAGGTCCGCATGAGATGAAGGAATCCCACAATCACCATGCCGTACCCTGCCCACCGGTGCACATTCCGGATGTACCGTCCCCCTTTGACGATAAAAACAATATCCTTCACAGACGCATAGGCTCGCTCGATAGAAGGCGTATAGTACATCATTAAAAGCACGCCGGTCACAACGAGGATCATGAAGAGAAATCCGAGCATAATTCCGAGGCCAAATGTGTATGTGGGTTTTAAGCTGTAGGGATGAGCTTTAGGTGAATGAATATGAAAGAAAAAATTCTGGGTGACGGTTTTGATACGTGCGCTTTTTCTAAGCACTTCTGATTGAGCGGAGTTTATTTTATCGCTTTGCAATGGCAGCGCACCTTTTTTCTTATTTTCTCCATTCTGTGACATCACGAATTAGAGATATCATACAAAAAATAACACGTCAATGATAATAAATTAGCCTGAATTATTCATAAAAAATATCGATTCTTATTATAACTAAAGAAATTATAACAAGTTACTTTATTCTTCCGGCATACCAATCTGACAATTCTGTTTTAATAACCTTTATTCTTATAATCGACATTTTTTACCCTACGGGCGAGCTAA
>WTAW01000065.1 GCA_013139435.1 Candidatus Aminicenantota bacterium
ATCTAAGAAGACATTAAAATCCACACGTAAAAATACGGTTTTACCCTCTAGATCAAGATCTTTGAGAAGGAGCATCAGATTCTTACGCTAAATGAACTTCACGAGGTCTTTGAGCCGGCAGGAGTAGCCCCATTCGTTATCGTACCAGGCGAGGACTTTCACGAGGTTTCCATCTGTTACGCGTGTAAAAAGACTGTCCACAATGGAAGAATGAGGATTGGACAAAAAATCGATAGAGACAAGAGGCTCCTCGCAGAACTGGAGGATCCCTTTCATCTTGCCTTCGGCGGCTTCTTTGAATGCGGTGTTGACTTCATCTGCAGTGACGTTTCTTTTCATCAGAGCGACAAGGTCCACCACCGATACATTGGGTGTGGGAATCCTGATGGCGATCCCGTCGATCTTTCCCTTGAGCTCTGGCAATACGATTCCTACGGCTTTGGCTGCCCCTGTTGTTGTAGGTATTTGAGATACAGCAGCGGCACGGGCTCGTCGAAGGTCCGAGTGAGGAAAATCGAGGATTCTCTGGTCATTGGTGTAGGCGTGAATTGTGGTCATAAACGCTTTTTCAATGCCGAATGTTTCGTGAAGGACTTTTGTAGGAGGAGCTAAACAGTTTGTGGTGCAGGAGGCATTGGATATGATGTGGTGGTTTTCGGGATCGTAAACATCATCATTCACGCCCAAGACTAAAGTCACGTCTGGGTCAGTGGCAGGGGCAGAGATGAGGACCTTCTCTGCGCCACCGCATTCGATGTGTTTGGCTGCATCCGGTTTTTTGCGAAACAGGCCGGTTGCTTCGATGACAATTGAAATTCCCAGGTCTTTCCAGGGCAGGTTGGCAGGATCTCGTTCGGAAAGGACCTTTGTTTCTTTACCATTAACGAGTATGGCATTTTCCAAGGCTTGGACATCGGTATCCAGGATTCCAAGCACCGAGTCATACTTGAGGAGATGAGCCAGGGTTTTGGCGTCGGCGAGATCGTTTACGGCAACGATCTCGATATCGGGATCTTGATATGATGCGCGATAAAAGTTTCTCCCGATACGGCCAAATCCGTTTATTCCGACTTTTATTCCCATTCGTAAGCCTCCTTTATGAATGTATCATTTGTGTAACACAAAACCCGCCCTAAATCAACAAAATCAAAGGGCCCGTAAGCATCGCCAAAACCGTGATGAATGATATCCGAGTGTCCCAATTGGTGATTTCGAAAACACTCTCAGTTTCCCCAGCGAGGAAAAATGAATTTTCTCCACCACACAATTGGGATACTCAATATCGCAACTTATATCCATATGCTCACGGATTTGGAACTGCTTCCCAGGGGCTCTTAGTTTCATGGATAAAAGTGCGGTCAGCTCGGGGAGCTGACCCTACATCGTCGATAAACGCGAAAGTCAATTCGGGGAATTGACCCTACGGTTCGCTACTTATTGGTGAATTGTGATAAAATTCTCCTGATCATGAAAATATGGTATGTATTATGAAGGAGATGGGATGAAAGTATTAACCTCTCAACAGATGAAAGAGATAGACCGGATAGCGATTGAAGATCTCGGAATCATTGGCCCAATACTGATGGAAAATGCGGGACTTCAGATCGCCATGGAGATAATGGATAGTTTTCCCAACATCAACTACGAGGAAATTGTGATAGTCGCGGGAAAGGGGAATAACGGGGGAGATGGGTTTGTCGTGGCGCGGCACCTGTTTAATCAGGGGTGTCGTCCCCATGTCATTCTTTTGGCAAAAATGAAAGAATTAAAAGGTGATGCTGCTCTGAATGCGGGGATAACCCACAGGATCGGTGTCAAGATCTCAGAGGCGCCAACAGAAAAAGAATGGCGAGTTCAAAAGAAAGCTCTTAATAAGGCAACCATAGTGCTCGATGCCATCATTGGAACAGGACTCACTAATCCTGCCAAGGGATTTTATGCAAAGGTTATTGGAGATATCAACACATCCGAAGCGTACACGATCGCTGTGGATATTCCATCGGGCCTTTCTTCAGATAGCTTCCAGATCATCGGCCCCTGTGTGGAAGCGGATCTAACCATCACTCTGGCGGCTCCCAAGATCGCCCATGTGTTTCCGCCTGCAGAAGAGATGGTAGGGGAGTTAGTGGTGGCGGATATCAGCGTTCCACCCGAGCTCTTTGAAGACGACCGGTTGAAACTGGAATTGGTAGAGGAAGAGCAAATTATCCCCTACTTTAAGCCAAGAAAGAGCGATGCGCATAAGGGCAACTACGGCCATCTGTTTATCCTTTCGGGTTCGCTTGGAAAAACAGGAGCATCAGTTATGGCAGGGAAGGCAGCTCTAAAGATGGGTGCCGGTCTTGTGACCATAGGGACTCCTGAGAGCTGTTTGCCGATCGTGGCTCGAGCCATGGTCGAGTTGATGACAGAGCCGTTGCCAGAGACGCCAAAAAAGACATTCTCCGCGGATGCACTCGAGAGATCCCTCGAACTGCTTCAGGATAAAGACGCTCTTCTTTTGGGGCCTGGCATTTCTTCGCATGCCTCCACGGCCGAGTTTGTGAAAACCCTCCTACCGCGAATTAAAGTTCCTGTGGTCCTTGATGCCGATGCCCTGAATATCCTTGCCGAAAAACCAGATCTTCTCAAATCATTAAAGAAAACCGCTATTGTGACTCCCCATCCTGGTGAATTCGCTCGGCTTCTCGATCTCTCCACAAAGGAAGTGGTGGAGAAAAAGCTGGAGCTTGGGCCTCAGTTTTCCCAAGAATATGGGGTTTATCTTGTTCTCAAAGGATACAGGACTCTGATTTGTACCCCAGATGGAAAAACCTACATCAACCCCACTGGAAATCCGGGGATGGCTACAGCGGGTTCTGGAGATGTGCTCAGCGGTATGATCGCTTCCATGATCATCCAGGAGAAAGATCCACTATTGGCCACACTGGCTGCTGTTTTTGTTCATGGGCTGAGCGGTGATATTGGAGCTCAGAAAATCGGGGAGAAAGCTCTCACAGCAGGGAAGCTGATCACTTATCTTCCGGCGGCAATTAAGGCTGTTTCTTCGTATTATTAGTCTGGATAATTCAAAAAAAATGCCGATACTCATTATAGCTCAAATCTTCGTATTTATGAGATGTAGTATCTTAGAGTATGAAAGAAATTCGTGAGATGAAGAAGCCTGGACAAAAACCTGAAGTAAAAGAGTTTATGACCCAGTCTGAAGAGGAGACATTTCAGCTAGCACATGAGCTCGCCAGAGATTTTAAAGGGGATGAGGTGGTTCTTCTCTATGGAGAACTCGGTGCAGGAAAGACGGTGTTTGCGAAGGGGATCGCCTCGGGCTTGGGTTTGGCCGATCATCACCATGTCTGTAGCCCCTCTTTCACACTGGTCAATATCTATCAGGCAAAATTTCACATCTATCATGTTGACCTTTACCGGTTGGGAAAGGGCACAGAAATCCTGGACCTTGGGTGGGATGACTATCTTGGCCAAGGTGTGGTCATTGTTGAGTGGGCGGAGAAATTATCCTTTGCCATCGACGCCATTCATGTGCGGCTCGAGGTCATCGATGAAAATCA
>WTAW01000199.1 GCA_013139435.1 Candidatus Aminicenantota bacterium
CAGGCCTTTAAGTCAGAAGTAGCTCGCGATGGGTTTGCAGAATCTCAGCTGTTTCGATCGGGTTCCATTCTTCTCGCTCTACAGCCCTTATGAAATTTCTGATCAGTCCTGCATACTCGACCCTCTCATCTTCTAGCCGGGGAGGAGGAAGTTCAGGGTCAGGATATCCACCCTGCTCAGCATCAACCATCAACTCGATCTTCGAATCGGAACTGTCGCGGAGATCTGCTCCGGCTGATATTTTTACTCCTGAGGGAAGAGACCCAGAGATATTCACACACAGAGGGAAATTCGCTGAAGCGCCCCAAATATCAGAGGACACTTTCAATTCATTCAATGCTTCTCCTCTTGCTCCCGCTAGCCAGCGGACCAAGTCCAGGGCATGGACCCTGAAGGCGTCTTTTTAGACGTTGGATGGTATCCAATGCAAGATTGGATGTCAATTGAACGGAAAAACAGGCCTCTCCCAAGCTGTCATATACATTTGAGGAGCTTGGGTTGCCTAAATACGTTCTAGAGAAAATTGACTTTCATCTTTTCTTTTGGTAAACATAAGAAAGGACAAGCAAAATGCTCCTCAATTGAGTTTTCTGGGGGAAAAAATGGATATAAAAATAAGAGAACTCAACGACATTGTTATAATTGACATCGGCGGGGATATCCGACAGTATGAGGTCAAGGGAGATAGTCTTTACCAGCACGTTAAAGATCAGCTATATACAGGAAAAAGAAATCTCTTGATCAATTTTGAGAAGGTCGACTTTATAGACAGTTTGGGAGTCGGGGATCTTCTGAGCAGCTACGTTTCCACGAATAATTTAGGGGGCAAGATCAAACTTATGAAAGTTGCTCCAAGGATCCAAATGATATTTCAAGTCACACTGTTGGATCGTTTATTCGAGTTCTTTGAAGATGAAGAAGCCGCGATCAAGAGCTTCCGTTAGACTTACTGATCCGGTTCTTTGGCATACAACTCCTTGATCTCGTCGTCATATCCAGTCATTTCCCACCTTGTCAATGATATGGGTATCATGCCGGCTGCCAGAAACTCGTCTATAAACTCACGAAGGACGAATTTATCTCCCAGTTGCATAGCTCGCTCTCTGAAAAGCTTCATGAATTGGGCCTTCCCCATAACCACACCCGTATGAAACGCGGGAAAACGCAGATTGGATTGCTGTTCGTACCACACCATGGGTTCATCTTCATGTGACCAGCCATACGGCATTATCTCGGCACATAACCGCCTCGCTTCATCAAAAGTAATCTCGTTGCTGTGCATTTTGAAATCAGGAAGCGAGAGACTCATATGCGAAGCGTTCATGAGGTATTCAATTTCCCTTCCTCTTCGCGGCCGATTGTCGAGAACACCCGCCTGCATCAGCAGCTCTTCAAGACCGGCGGCCCATCCCTCAGAACGGATCCAATCCATATTATAGAGGCGTCGCACCCTACGGATCGGTCGGTTATCACGCTCTAACCGCTGCTCGTCAAAAAGGTGGCCGATAAACTCATGAGTTTCACCTGGCAGCACCTCCCGTTCCCGTGCTTTATGGTCGATGCTGGGATTCGTCGGCAACGATCTGGTGGTATCATTGGGATCACTGTAGTCTGCGGGATCCAGCCAATCGGGGACTGTTAAAATTTCTTCGTCGCGGAGGAACTCCACAACGTAATTGAGGGCTTCATCCAAGCGGCGATAATATTCCTCTGCCGTATCCGCCACCACAAGCGGGGGGAGCTTGCGGTTTCTTTGTTCCTCTAATTTAAGAAAGGTTATTATTCGACTGTATTCGTGCTCCACGATGAGTTGACACTCCTCCCAGGTGTAAGGAAAGAGATGAACATTCTTTAGCCACCAGTTGTAGTTCTCTATCCCGATTCCGGCGGGGGCCGTCATCCTGCTCTTGTTTGCCTCGAGCCATTTCCCATAGTTCCTGACCGCATCTCTGGCTCGTTCCGCATCAGGAACCAGGTCCGGATGGTACTCTGCCAGCCGGGAGGCGAGCCTTTCGTATCGAGAAGCCTCACGGTCGATATAATGGATGGCAATTTTGGCCAGATCACCGGCTGCTTCGGTAAGATTGCCTTCAGCCTGCTTGTATATCTTTGGGATTGCCTGTAGTGTTTTTCTGAATTCATCGATCTTGTCCTCCGGGAGAGGCAGTCCATTGCGAATCCGAAGATTGATACGGATGACAGGCCCAGCACCTCCCTGGGAAGGAAGGTAGAAAACAGGATCACGCGACCAGGGCTTGTAAACCCGCTGGTAAAAGTCCATCCCATTCATCTCCGCGCGAACCAAATGATAATCGACCTGATGGGAGACTGGCCAGCCCTCTATATCTAAGGCGGCAAGACGGCTCTGGAATTGTTTCAAACCTCGCCTCTGCTCCTCCATGGCGGATGCTGTATAATCGGGCACGCCATTGACCAATTTCGGCTGCTGGAACTCTCGAAATTCGTTAAACAGGCTGACAAGATCCGCATAATCGCTGCTTGCGACTGTTTCAACCTCGTTGTTCTCCGCAGAGCAATAACACAATGTCAAACACACAAGAAAGCTAAAAACGACAGGTAAACAATAACGTTTGAGCATAGTTCAAACCTCCTTTTTTTATTACTATTATAAGATACTCGATTCTATAATAATCAAAAGATGCGTGATTGGAAGATATGCGACTTTATGTCGAGGTTTTTCCTCGAGAGAATCAAACTATTGCTTCTATTTTCTCCAAAATGGTTTTGAAATTTTCCCTTCAATTTTTTTTATCGCTTTATTAACTTCAGATGGGAACTTTTTATCCTTATATCACGCTTGGACGATCACCTCATAACCCTCACGGTAAGGGGGGTCTGTAAAAAGGCCCATAAACTTAACCAATTGTTCTTGATACAGATGGCTCTCTTCATTACACAGAGCATCCTCTTCGCTGTCCCAAATGCTGATGCAGATGCTCTTTCCCGTATCGCGTTCGCTTACGAAATAGGCTGTATTAAATCCCTTTTGTGATTTAAAGGCCGGAACCACGCTTTCTTCAAACAGTTTGGCGGCCTCATTTATTCTATCGCTCTCTGTATGAATAATTGTAAAACGTGCAAACATGTTATTTACCTCCTTATTATTCTATTTTGAAGGCATTGGTTTGAATTTTCATTTTCTTCCCCAAGCTTTGTTGAGAATAGGATATAAATATGTGGCACAAGAGTCAAATGGAATGATGCTGGATATCTACTTCTTTTGACTCTCTTTTTTGGCTTTGTACAGCTCGGAATATTTTTCAGGCCCGATACACTCTTCTGCCATCCCACACCACTCCGCGCATCCGAAATCCTTTAAGAACCTAGCCTCGCTTTTTTCCACTTTTGCCCCACATTCAGGGCAGTTGCGAACTTTGTCATCAAAGAAAAACTCAACCTCAGCTCCGCATTTAAGACAAGGAAAATTGCAGATAACTTCCGAGATCTTTTTCCGGCTGAGATCCTGACCGGGGCACTTTTTAAAAACCATTGTCTTTTGCTTTTATCTGAAGCTCCAGAAAAATAGCTGTACGATTTGCGAACCATTAACGAATGATACGAATATCCCGGGGCGGTGGATAGAAATACTCGACTCCACGTTCGGTGACGATCGCACCGTCATGCAATTGTATGGATAAATATTTCCCTTCACCCCATTCAGGCATCGGAACATAGACCCAATATTCAAAATAGAAGTGGTGATTGAGCGGGAGCATCATCTCCCGCTGCCAATCCGGACCTAAAGGACCGATCCTGGGGGCATAAATTCCTGCTGAGGCATGCATGTCGAGGGGAACCTGTGTTTTTTCAGGATCCAGATCTTTGTTGAATATTTGTCGGTTGACATAAATGTATCCCGCTTCTTCGATTTTTTGCTTGAGTATTTCAAAGGTTTCACCGGCGGTACGCCCCACCTTGATGTTGTCTTCCAAGATCTTTCGGACTTTCAAAACATCCGCCCAGGCTCTTTTGATCTTTGGAGGCAGTTCGGTCTCTCCTTCACGAAGTACATAGCC
>WTAW01000302.1 GCA_013139435.1 Candidatus Aminicenantota bacterium
TGGCGATAAACACTCTTTGTTGCTGTCCCCCGGAGAGCTTCCCGATCCGCCAATCCTCATACCTCTCCATTCCGACCTGCTTGAGGGCTCTTTGAATGCGTCCCTCATCATCTTCCTTCTTGGTGCCTGGAAATTTCCGGCTGGAAACGAGGCCCATTTCTACAACTTCCTTCACAGAGACAGGGAAAAAAGGATCCACATGAGTGGCCTTCTGTGGGACATACCCCAGTTTTTCCCAATGAGAAAATGCTGTGCCGTTCTCACCCAAGATCTGGATGCTGCCCTCAGAGGGTGTTAATAAACCGAGTATGATCTTAATAAGAGTTGTCTTCCCCGAACCATTCGGTCCGATGAGCGAAAGAAAATCTCCAGACCGAATAGGAAACGTGACTCGATCAAGAACCTTTATGTTCCCATAACTGAAAGAGACATCTTTGATAGCGATCAACACATTCGAGTCATTCACAGGAAAGCCCCTTCTTTAAATTCTCCAAATTTTCGCTCATAAGGTCTAAAAATGACACATTTGCTCGGATCTGTTCTATTGTCAAGTTTGCCGCGGGATTGAGAACAAGAGTTTTGGCACCCACTTCATCTGCGATCACTTTGGCTAGATCATCGCTCACGTAAACCTCAAAATAGATCACGCTTATTTGATGTTTTTTTGCCAGTTCCACGACTCGGACAAGTTGTTTTGGAGTTGGCCTGGAATCAGGGTTAACTCCGTAGAGGGAGATTTGATGGAGGTTATATCTTCGCGCTAAATAGCCAAAAGCGGCATGGCCGCCAAGAATGAAGGTGTTGCTTTTACACCGGCCGAGTTCTGTTTTAAATCTGCGATCGCATTCTTCGAGCTTTTGTTTATACGCGGCGCCATTCCTCTCGAATAACTCGCTATTCTCTGGCTCAATTTTGGAGAACATCCCGACAATACTATCGATGATCCTTTGGTCGATGGCAAAATCAAGCCAAATATGTGGATCGAGAGTCCCGTGCTCATGTTTGCGGACATGTTCATCCTGATGGTCTTCATGGACGATTTCTGCCCGGTGTTCCACTCTTTCCATGGGCATAACAGATTCACTCGCTTTTAAAATACGCAAGTTGGGATTGTTAACACTCTTTAAAACATCATCCAGCCATGGCTCGAGTTCTGCACCAACATGCACAAACAGGTCGGATGATGATATCTTTATGATATCGCTCGGACGAGGTCGCCATGTGTGTATTTCTGCTCCTGGAGGAAGAAGAAGACTCACCTCTCCCCTATCACCGCATACAGCTTGAGTGAACTCCTTGAGCGGGAATACACTTGCTGTAACCTTGATCTTTGTCTGAGCTTTGCCGCTTCCCAAACAAAACCACAGCATAAATAAAATCTTTAAAGAGGAGACAAGAATCTTACTGATCATAGACATCAAACCTAACACGCATTGAATCGTTTCTTTTCTTTCTTTTCAGCCCTTCCTTTATAAGATCGATGTTTTGGCTCCTTTATCGATTCTAACAGGAAAAACTCTGGGTTTACGGTATCCTTTTTCCTGGGCTAAATCAAGGATTTCTCTTGTAAAAAGGTCTGTTTTGTTCGTTTTCACCAATGCGATCCCCGACCCGCCAAATCCTGCTCCTGTGAGACGGGATCCCAGGCATCCAGAAAATTCCATTCCAAACTCATAGAGCAGATCGAGTTCCGGACAGGAGACTTCGTAGTCATCTCTCAAACTCTCATGGGATTGAAAGAGGAGTTGCCCTAAAGCTAGAAAATCATCATTGTGCAATGCCTGTATTGCCAGTTGGACTCGTTCATTTTCGCTGAGAACATGCCGGGCACGTCTGTAGAGGAGCTTGTCCATCTGTTCTCTTAATCCCTGGATCATATCCTGAGTTGCACCTCTAAATCCAGGAATACCCGAACTCTTCAGGTAACGCTCTGCAGCCGATGACTCCGAACGTCTCCTGTTGTATTCTGAGCGTGAAAGCTCCCTTTTCACACAACTGTCATAGACGAGGAAAGTGAGGTCATCTCTGTGTAGCCTGAGCGGAATCTGTTTAAAATCTAATGATAGACAATCTAAAAAGAAGGCTATATTCTCTTTCCCGAAAACTGATATAAACTGATCCATCAGACCACACTTCATGCCCACAAAATCATTTTCGGCTTGCTGTGCCAGTTTGGCCATTTGCATCGGGGCGATCCCAAACTGAAAAAGCATATCCAGACCGTTGATCACGCTCACTTCAAGCGCCGCAGAGGAGCTCAGTCCCGACCCGATCGGAA
Source organism: Candidatus Aminicenantota bacterium (assembly GCA_013139435.1). GTDB lineage: Bacteria > Acidobacteriota > Aminicenantia > Aminicenantales > Aminicenantaceae > WTAW01. The sequence goes on from WTAW01000302.1 coordinate 2,279, forward strand.
TATCTCCACAAACGAGGCCGTTGATGCCTCCTGGGAAAAATTTATTTCTCTCGAGAACCCAGAAAATCCCTTTTATATAAGTCTCCCAATGATGTGCCCACGACGTTGTTATATTTCTCGATGAAAAAGAAATCTCCTCCCCAAAATCATCAGCCCAAATACGGATGAGATCATCATCTCTGCGCCCAGCTAAAAAATAAATCCTCATGTGGATGGCAGCTGGAAGGACATATCCTAGGTTGTAATCTGTGTGCTCTCCAATGATATTGATGCGGCCAGGAGCCGATGATATGAGCTCAGGGGTCGAATGAAAAACCTCTTCGAATTTTTTTATAAGCCGGCTCTCATCCATGTCTCTGCGGATTTTAATTTAAATATGTTTAAAACTCAACTAAGGAAAATATACTTGAATCAGAAAGTTTTTTATGTCATTATTCTGATTCTGATATTTTTATCCGGAGTATTTCAATCAAGTCTGGAGGTTTATAATGGCACTAGCATTTGACACGATCGAACCTAACAATCTTTGGAAACATTTTGCAGAGTTCCTGAAAATTCCGCACTGTTCGGGCAATGAAAAAACCCTCGGTGACTACATAATTGCATTCGCTGAAAGTCAAGGACTGGAATGGAAAAGGGATGATGTCGGTAATGTGCTCATTTCAAAACCCGGATCTCCCGGACACGAAAATGCGGTGGGTGTGATACTCCAGGGACATCTGGATATGGTCTGTGAAAAAAACTCGGATGTTGCCCACGATTTCAGCAAGGATCCTATCAATGCAAAGATGGAAGGGGAATGGATCCAGGCAGAAGGCACCACTCTAGGCGCAGATAACGGAGTCGGTGCTTGTGCTGCTCTTGCTATTGTGGAAGACGACAC
>WTAW01000350.1 GCA_013139435.1 Candidatus Aminicenantota bacterium
ACTGTGCAGGACGGAGATGTCATTTACTTTCGTTTTGCGAAGTGACCGCAAGACAAACGAAACGAGCGAACAATGAAGAAATCTTTTAAGATCACAGCCCAAGATAAGGATACATCGGCAAGAACAGGGATCATCAAGACCACCCACGGGGATATTCGAACGCCAGCATTCGCTCCCGTCGCCAGTCAGGGTGCTGTTAAAGCTCTACCCCATAACCTCGTTAAGGACTTGGGCGCTGACCTCATACTCGTCAACGCATACCATCTTTATCTCCGCCCCGGTCTGGAAACGATCAGCGAGATGGGAGGGATACACTCTTTTATTTCCTGGGATAAACCCATTCTCTCAGACAGCGGAGGATTCCAGATCTACAGCCTCGCTTCACTGGTCAAAGTCAAGAGGTCGGGTGTCCAATTCGCCTCACATCTTGACGGGACCAAGATCTTTCTGACACCTGAGGATGTCGTTGACATCCAGTATTATTTGGGGACAGACATTATGATGGCTCTGGATTATTTCCTCCCCTATCCTTCATCCAAAGAGGACATGCGGAATGCCGTGGAGCTCACCTCTCACTGGGCCGAACGCTCTAAAAAACACTTTCTTACGCGGGAGTCCTCCCAGCTACTCTGGGGCATCACACAGGGAAGTATAGACTGGGAGTTAAGGAAAAAGAGCACCGAAGAATTGATGGCCATAGACTTCGACGGTTATGCGTTGGGTGGTCTCGGGATCGGTGAACCCAAATCCCAATTCATGGAAATCGTAGAAAAATCCGATGCCCTGCTCCCCAAAGAGAAGCCTCGCTACCTCATGGGAATCGGATACATCAAGGACATACTTGAAGCTGTGGATAGAGGCGTCGATTTGTTTGACTGCGTTCTACCGACCCGCAATGCCCGAAACGGAACGATCTTCACCAGCCAGGGAAAAATCGTTATTAAAAACAAGAAATACGAGACGGACGAGCGTCCCCTTGACGGGAATTGTTCCTGCTACACCTGCACCCACTTTTCCAGAGCCTACCTGCGTCATCTTTACGAGAGAAGCGAGATCACCTCTGCCATATTGAACACCATCCACAACCTGCATTTTTATCTTGACATCTTCGCAAAAATTAGGCAAGCTATTCAAAAAAAAATGTATAAGAATTTGAAAAAAAAGTTGATAGATATCAACACAGAGGACGACAGCGAATGATTTTTGCAACACTTATGACTTTCAGTGAACAAGCCCCGGCGGGAGCCGGTCAAGGAAGTTTCATCACAGCACTTGTTCCTTTTATCTTGGTATTCGTGATCTTCTATCTGCTCATCATCATGCCCTCACGCAAAAAGCAGAAAAAGCACCAGGAAATGGTGGGTCAACTCAAAGCGGGTGACAAAATTGTCACAAGCGGGGGCATCTACGGTACGGTGATGGGGACAAAGGAGGACCGAATAGAGATCAAGATCTCATCCAATGTCAAGATTGACATCACTAAAAGCGCGGTTTCAGCAATTCTAGGACAAAAGAAAGACAAAAAATAAACAAGAATTCTGGATTCTAAGGCTGGGGTGAAGTTCAAAGGAATTCGAAAATAGAATCGTTTCGATGAAAAAAAACATACAGTGGAAACTCATTCTTGTCTTGGCCGTCCTTGCACTGTCTATCTTCCTCGCCTACCCTCCGAGTAAGATCCCCCTTGGCCTAGACCTTTCCGGAGGAATGCATCTTGTGCTACAGGTCGTGACCGATGATGCTATTAATGCGGAAACAGACAACGAGATCCTTCGCCTCCAAGAAGAGCTAAAAAAAGAGAACTTGACCTATGAGAGGATATCAAAAAGTGCAGACCGGGTCGGGCGATTCACCATCCAGAACTTTGATGTTCAGAGAGAACGAGAACTCCGCGATATGCTGGATGAATCTTACAAAGAATGGGATTATTCTGTTGTCGGGACTGAGGTCGTCCTCAACATAAAGTCGAACGTCGCCTTTTATCTGCGTGACCAGGCCGTTCGACAATCAGAAGAGACGATCTGGAACCGCGTGGATGAGCTCGGTCTCACAGAGCCTACGATCCAAAGACAGGGAGGGGCTGGAGGGGACCGCATCATTGTGGAACTTCCGGGGGTGGACAATCCAGAGCGGGTGAAAAACATCCTGAAAACCACAGCGCTTCTCGAATGGAAATTGGTTATGGGAGGCCCTGCTCCCACAGAAGAAGCTCTTCTCGAGCCACACGGAGGTCTCGTCCCCGAAGACATGCAGGTCGTCAAAGGGGACCCGAAAAGGACACAGGGAGGATATTACCTCCTCAGCAGAGTTGCAAGTGTCACCGGCCGGGATATCCGGATGGCGCGCCGATCGATCGATCAATGGAACAGCCCTGCCGTATCTTTCACTCTGGACCCGGAATCGTCTCGAAGGTTCGGTAAAACGACAACGGATCACCGGGGTGAGAACCTCGCCATTGTTCTGGATGGCCGTGTGCAATCCGCTCCCGTTATCGAGGACCGGATCACAACCGGCAGCGGGATCATTCGTGGAGGATACACGATCGAGGAGGCTGAAGATTTGGCCCTGGTCTTGAGAGCCGGAGCCATGCCGGCGGAGATCAAATACCTGGAAGAACGGACGATCGGACCCTCCCTTGGGGCCGACTCCATCCGAAAAGGTCTGACCTCCATCATCATGGCTCTCGTACTCATTCTTGTTTTTATGGTTTTCTATTACAGATTGGCCGGAGTGAATGCAGTCATCGCTCTTGTGTTTAACGTGATCATCCTGATGGGAGCGCTGGCCTATTTTCATGCGAGCCTTACGCTGCCCGGAATTGCCGGTATCATTTTGACGATCGGTATGGCTGTGGACGCCAATGTGCTCGTCTTCGAACGCATCAGAGAAGAACTATCTCAGGGGAAAAGTGTCCTGAGTTCGATCGCAGCAGGATTTAGCCGGGCATTCCGAACGATCCTGGATGCCAACGTGACGACCATCATTGCCGCCATCTTTCTCTTCCAATTCGGAACAGGCCCCATTCGAGGGTTTGCGGTCACTCTGATCATCGGCATAACTGCGAGCATGTTTACAGCGATATTTGTTTCGAGGTTGATTTTTGACCTCTCTTACTCGAAGAAGAAAAAAAGAGATAAATTGAATATATAATAAGATGCAGATATTTAAGAAGCCCAACTTTAGCTTCATGAAATACAAGTACATCGCTCTGGGTTTCTCTGCGATCATCATTATCATAGGACTCCTCAACATCATTTTTGGAAAGGGCCTTACTCAAGGAATCGATTTTGCAGGGGGAACTCTGGTCCGTATCAAACTCAGTGAACCCATGCCTGTTTCAGACATCCGACAGGCACTGGCCATTGCCGATCTGGGAACCAGTAAGATCCAAGCTGTGGGCAAAACACAAACAGAGTATATGATCCGCACGATGCAAGCGACAGAAGACGAACAGCAGCAACAGGATATCGAAGCCCATGAGATCATGGGACAGAAAGTTGTGGATGTTTTACGCGGCGAAGATGAGAAGGCCGCTATTGATAGCGGAAAGATCGACCTGAACAGTATCGACGAAGGAGGGCTCTCCCTGCTGATCGCAACAGACTTCCCGGATGAGGCCGAAGATTCAGCACGACGGATCATTGTTTTCCGCGTGGCAAACGGCATCATCACCAGTTATGAACAGATCGAACAAGAGATCGGCATCAGCAGCGACATCGTCCGCTCCCTCCAAACCAAGACGATTCTCAGTCGATTAGCGATCCTGAGCAGAGAATCTGTGGGCCCCCAGGTCGGATTCGACCTCCGACGGAAAGCGACCCAAGCGACTGTCTGGGCTTTATTCGGAATGCTCCTCTACATTGGAATACGTTTCAAATTTGCTTATGGCGTGGCAGCGATCTTGACCCTCACTCATGACATTCTGATCACCATCGGTATTTTTTCTCTAACGAACAGAGAGATTAACCTGCCTGTGATTGCAGCGATCCTGACTATTGTCGGTTATTCTTTGAACGATACGATCGTAATTTTTGTTAGGGTGCGCGATAACCTCAAGATTCTCAGGAAAAAAGAGTTTGGGGAACTACTGGACACAAGCATCAACCAGACACTCAGCCGAACAATTATCACGTCTGGGACGACTTTCATTACCGTGGCCTCTCTGTTCTTTTTTGGGGGCGAAGTCCTCAACGATTTTGCATTCACGATGATGATCGGAGTCATCGTTGGAACTTATTCTTCGATCTACCAATCCTGTTCGATCCTCTTCTTTTGGAAAAAATTCTTCAAACCGAAAAAAGGCATGGGAAAATGATTTTTTTTGATTTTTTTGACTTGTCAAAAGGTTTATTTTTGTTTATACTCATCTTTTATCCGAGGAAATAATTTAAACAAGAGGTAAACTAAAATGGCTGAAAACACAGTGCCAAAAGGAAAAGAAAAAGCTCGGGAGATGTTCGCAGATTCCTTTTTCACTGCGGATAAAGGATATGGCAGAAAAACCATAGCATTCCTCGCCTCATTTCTTTTCTTCGCGACAATCGCTGCAGCTATGATCATAATTCCTCTTATGAATCCCTCTGATGTCCCTCAAGTGGAAGTGTACAGTGCATTCCTCGCTCCACCACCACCGCCACCTCCTCCACCACCACCACCAGCTAAGAGAAAGAGCAAATCCCGCACCCGAACCCGCATCAAACCCGTCCAGGCCCGGACCACCATCAAGCCCGGACAACTCATCGCACCTGTGGAGATCCCGGATGAGATCGCCGAAGAAGAACTCTCCGACATCGGTATCGAAGGCGGAATCGAAGGTGGAGTCGAAGGCGGAGTCATCGGCGGTGTGCTCGGCGGAGTCGTCGGTGGCGTGCTCGGTGGCGTCGTCGGTGAAGTCGAAGCTCCTGTGCGGGCTGTCGGTGAGATCAAACCGCCAAGACTCGTCAAGCGGGTCGACCCCACCTATCCTGAGATCGCAAGACAGGCCAGAGTCGAGGGTGTTGTCATCGTTGAAGCAACCACCGATATCTACGGCCGCGTCCAGAGAGTCAAAGTCCTCAGGTCCGTCCCACTTCTTGACCAGTCTGCCATCGACGCTGTGCGTCAGTGGGTCTATGAACCCATGGTTATCAACGGCCGCCCAAGAGGTGTTATCTTTACCGTAACCGTCAGGTTCCAATTAAAATAATAAAGTAAAGCTATAAATGGCTTTCGATTTTTAAAAGGAGGTACTTAAAATGCAATTTGGTCTAATTGAAATGTGGCAGGCCATGGGAATGATGGCCAAATCAGTTGCTATGAGTCTTATTTTCCTGTCAGTGGTCGCAATCTATCTCTTCGTTGAAAGGCAGATCGTTTTCGCAAAAGCAAAGACAAAATCAAAGAAAATTGCTCCAAAACTCGCTGAGTTGCTGAAATCCGGGAACATCCAGGAAGCCCTGACTCTTTCTAGCAAGAAAGAAAACAAGGGAAGCCATTTAGCCCGAGTGACTGCAGCAGGTGTCAGAGAATTTATGGAAGGTGAAGAAGCCGGCTTGGACTTTGAGCAACAGATTGCTTCTGCGCAAAGGGGGATGGACAGAGCGGCAATTATCTTTTCTCAAGAATTGAAGAGAGGTTTGAACACCATCGCTACGATCGCAACATCTTCTCCGTTCATCGGGCTGTTTGGAACGATCTTTGGTATTATCAATGCGTTCCGTGGTATGGCTCTGACTGGTTCAGGTGGGATCGGTGCTGTGGCGGCCGGTATCGCTGAGGCCCTGATCACAACAGCTTTTGGAATCGGTGTTGCTATTATCGCCCTCTGGTGCTACAACTTCTTGAACACAAGAGTTGAGATCATCGGCGCTGAGATGTCCAATACGGCCTCTGAAGTCATTGACTTCTTCGTCAGGAGAGAGAGTCAAAAAGGCTGAGAATAATAATCCTTCGAAATAAACACTAAAGGGGAAAAAAATGGGAGTTTCAATTCCTGGTAAAGAAGGCGACGAAGTTTCTGCTGTACCTAATGTCGTTCCTCTTTGTGATGTTCTTCTTGTTCTTCTCATCATCTTCATGGTTGTGACACCACTCATTCAAAAAGGAGTTGATGTCCGACTTCCCACCGCCCTCAACACCATAGACATGCCTGAAAATCCGGAAGTCGTCCTGCACATCAGAAAAGGTGGTGCCCTCTACCTGAACGAAGATCAGGTCCAGATGGACAATCTCGCAATTCTGTTGGAAGAGGCCTTGTTGGCTGCTGGTGACAAAAGACTCTACCTGAGAGCCGATGGGGAGCTGGAGTACGGCAACGTCGTGGATGTCATCGAGATCATGAAGGACGCTGGCGTAGAGATCGTAGGCATTATCACGGATAAGAAAACAGAACGAATCGATTAGGGATACTTCAGCACCTATACCATTCCGGGTTTAGCTATAAAGCTATTAGTTATCGACTATCACCAACCTGAATTATTCATAAATTATGCCGACACCAACATCTATCTCTTTTCATATGTGCCAGTTACAATGGACTTGCTGAAGCAGGACATTAAACGCATTTTCCATACATATTTCTCATTTTATGTCGGCATTCTTTACCCTTCGGGCGAGCCGATCTTACTACATCGACTTCGTTGTAGCCCCTTCGCGGTAGTTCACTACAGCTTCATGGGCCACTTCCTTGCCGCTGCAGCAACCTCGACTCGTGAATAATCCAGGCTAAAGGGTAAGGAAAGATAAGTTTCAACTTCTTCCTTACTCTTTGGTTCTTTTTTTAGGACCTTTTTCCAAACGTCTCCACTCTCCATACAAAAGTACACGGGTATATCTCTGATTGTTTTCCCCATA
>WTAW01000284.1 GCA_013139435.1 Candidatus Aminicenantota bacterium
TTGGAACAAGACTATCGGAATTTATGTTGCATTGATAGAGATTATATGGTAGTTAAATATTTTGGATTATTCGTAAGAAATATCGACTGTTTTTATGAAAACCACAAAACTATATTCTTCCCAGAAAAAACTCGGGGCAAAAATGATCGAGTTCTTCGGTTGGGAGATGCCGGTCGAATTTTCTGGCATCATCGAAGAACACATGGCCGTACGAACGAAAGCGGGTTTGTTCGATGTCAGTCATATGGGTGAGATCCTGATCTCAGGAAAACAGGCTCTGGATTTTGTCCAGTATTTGACTCCGAATAATGCCGCCCGCCTGACACCGGATAAGGCGCAGTATACGGCCTTGACAACCCCTAAAGGGACTTTTATCGATGACATGCTGGTCTATTGCCTGGATGAGGACAAGTATCTCTGTGTCGTCAATGCAGCCAATTCGGATAAAGATTACGAGTGGATACTCAGTCACAAGAGCGATTTTGATGTCTCTGTCGAGAACCAAAGCGATAGTTATACCCAACTGGCTCTCCAAGGACGGGAAGCAGAAGCCATCCTGCAATCCCTCACAGGAATAAATTTGGAGGGGATGAAGACCTTTAAAACAGCAAGGGGTAGCGTTGCTGGAGTGGGTGCTCTGGTCTCACGAACGGGTTATACAGGGGAAGATGGCTTTGAAATATACACACAGTCCGAGAATCCCGAAAAGATCTGGGATGCTCTTTTGGAGGAAGGAAAGACACGCGGGCTTCTCCCTATTGGACTGGGTGCAAGAGATACTCTCCGGTTGGAAGCCACATTGATGCTCTATGGGAATGATATTGACGAGACGACAACAGTCCTGGAAGCAGGGCTGGGTTGGCTTGTGAAGTTTAAAAAGGGCGATTTCTTGGGGCGGGAAGTTCTCCTCAAGCAGAAGGAAGAAGGGCTGCGCCGTAAGATCGTGGGTTTCGAGATCCTTGGACGGGGGATTGCCCGGCCTCATTATTCCGTGTTTATAAATGGCGAGAAAGTCTCGGAGGTGAACTCAGGGTCGTATTCTCCCTATCTCAAAAAGAGCATAGGATTGACATATCTCCCCATCGAACACACTGAAGAGGGCACAGAGCTCGATGTGGAGATCCGAGGTCATCTTGTCAAAGCGAAGGTTATTGCTCTTCCTTTCTATAAACGCGACTACTGATCATTTATGATACAAAGCCTTGGATTTTTGTGTCAAAACGTTTAACATTTAACTTTTCACGTTTTACGATTAAATTGAGGAGGTAAGGATGTATCCTGAGGAATATCACTATACGAAGGATCATGAATGGATCAAAGTTGAAAATGATGAAGTTGTGGTAGGGATCACAGACTTTGCCCAGAAACAGCTGGGAGATGTGGTCTATGTGGAACTGCCTCAAGTCGGAGCTGTTTTTGAGTTCCATCAATCCCTCGGTGTTATCGAATCCGTGAAAGCTGTCTCGGACATTTATTCTCCCTTGTCCGGTGAAGTGATCGCCATCAACGAGGAATTGGATGGTTCTCCTGAGATGGTGAATGAAGACCCCCACGGGAAAGGCTGGATCATTCGGCTGAAGTTGAGAGATGAAACCGAGATCGAAAAATTGATGTCCGTATCCGATTATGAGAGATTTTTAGAGGGTCTGGAGGACTAGATATCCAGAAGATGAGCTACATTTCATTAAGCGATAGAGATAAAAAGGAGATGCTGGCTAGGCTCGGCCTGTCTTCCATGAAGGAACTGTTCACCTCGATCCCAGATAGCATCAAATTGAACAGAGACCTCAACATCCCCGACTCAAAAACAGAATCAGAATTGGTTTCACACTTTAAAGACATAGCTGATAGGAATATGGATCAAAACTATCTGTCTTTCCTTGGTGCAGGTGCCTACCCTCATGTTATTCCTTCTGTTGTCGACTATCTAGCCAGCAGGGGAGAGTTTGTCAGTCCCTACACGCCTTACCAGCCGGAAGTCAGTCAAGGGACTCTCCAGATCATATTTGAGTTCCAGACTTTGCTCTGCCAGTTGACCGGGATGGACATCGCCAATGCTTCACTCTATGATGGTGCTTCGGGTGCAGCCGAAGCTGTGTTGATGGCCCATCGACTCAAGCGAAAGTCAAAAGTCCTACTCGCAGGCCTCATTCATCCCCAATACAAAGAGGTGATCCACACTTACACCAGAAATTTGGGGATCCGGATCGAGGAGGTCGGTTTTTCGTCCGATGGTTTTGTGAATGACGCAGACCTTCAGAAAAAAATTGATGCCGAAACCTCAGTCGTTATCACACAATCGCCTAATTTTGTCGGAGTGATCGAAGATCTGGAGAGCATTTCCAAGACAGCCCACGCGAATGGAGCGTTGTCTGCAGTGGTCATATCTGAACCTGTATCTCTGGGACTTTTAGATTCCCCTGGGAATCTGGGTGCGGATATCGTTACGGGTGAGGCTCAGTCTTTTGGGATTCCGCAGAGCTTTGGAGGGCCGTTCCTGGGTTTCATGGCTTGTTCCAAGGAGTTCATCCGTCAGTTTCCAGGGCGTATTGCAGGCGAGACTGTTGATGTGGAGGGCAAGAGGGGATTCGTCCTCACGTTATCCACAAGAGAGCAGCACATACGGCGCGAGAGAGCCACATCCAATATCTGTACGAACCAAGCCTTATGCGCTCTCAGGGCTACCATCTTCTTGGAAACGATTGGAAAAGAGGGCATCAGGGAGTTGGCCTGGCATAACGTCCAGAAAGCGAACTACGCGCTGGAGGAATGTGTGAAAATCAGCGGTATCGAAAAAAAGTTCAGCGGCGCATTTTTTAATGAGTTTGTCCTGGAGTTCGGAAAACCTGTAGAAGATGTCAATATCTATCTTAAGGAACAGGGCATAACAGGAGGGTTGGACTTGGAAAAATTTTACCCCGAGCTTAAAAATTGTGTTCTCTTCTGTGTTACAGAGATCCACTCGAAGGAAAATATCGATAGATTAGTCCGCACACTAAAGGAGGCTTTGAATTCATAAAAATAAGGAGGATGTGTAGGGTCTGCTCCCCGAACGGACCGTTCATTTGAAGATAAATGATCCGAGAACCTTTGATATTCGAAATCAGTGACGAGGGAAAAAGAGCCTATGCTTTACCCAAACTCGATATTCCTGAAAAAAAAGATGTCCTTCAGGACGTTCGGACGAGAAAAGACATAGAAGGATTTCCGCAGGTCTCAGAGATCGAGATCGTCAGGCACTTTACGCGGCTCTCCCAGACGAATTTTTGTATCGATATCGGTTTCTATCCCCTCGGTTCCTGTACGATGAAGTACAACCCGAAGATCAACGAAAAGATCGCATCTTTTCCCGGATTTTCGCACTCTCATCCTTTTTCTCCTGAGGAGCTTGTCCAGGGAAACCTAGAGATCCTCAAGACAACAGAGGAACTTCTGAGCGAGATCACGGGCATGGATGCCTTCACGCTGCAGCCTTCAGCAGGAGCGCAGGGCGAGCTCGTGGGAATGATGCTCATCCGGGCCTACCTCGAAGAGAAAGGAGATCCAAGAAAGATCGTTCTGATCCCTGATTCAGCCCATGGGACCAATCCCTCCAGTGCACACCTTTCCGGATACCGTGTGCAAGAGATAAAGTCCAACGAGCAGGGGACCGTCGATGTGGAAGATCTGGTAAGAGCCATGAATGACGACGTGGCAGCCCTGATGATCACAAACCCGAACACTCTGGGTATCTTTGAATCCGATATCAAAAAGATCTGCGCGATCGTTCATGAAAAGAGTGGATTTGTGTATATGGATGGGGCGAACATGAACGCTCTCTTGGGCGAGTGCCGTCCCGGTGACATGGATGTGGATGTGATCCACCTCAACCTGCACAAGACATTCTCCACCCCTCATGGGGGTGGAGGCCCAGGATCAGGTCCAGTGGGCGTGAAAAAGGTGCTCGATCCCTACCTCCCCATCCCGGTGATCGAGAGAAGGAAGGATTCTTCTCTTTATTTTAATCTCGACAGGCCGAAGAGTATCGGAAGGGTCCAGAGTTTCTACGGAAATTTCCTCGTCGTCGTTAAAGCGCTGGCCTATATCCTTTCTTTAGGCCCCAATGGACTGAAAGAAGTCGCCGAGATCGCTGTGTTGAATGCCAATTATCTCCGGAAAAGCCTGGAAGGGGAGTATCACCTCAAGTACAAAACTCCCACCCTCCATGAGTGTGTCTTTTCGGACAAATTCCAGAAAGAACATGGTGTGCAGAACATCGATATCGCCAAAAGACTGATCGATTTTGGAGTTCATCCGCCGACCATGTCGTTTCCGCTCATCGTACATGGGGCATTGATGATCGAACCCACAGAGACAGAGAGCAAGAAAGATTTGGACCTGTTCATTGAAGCGATGAAGCGGATTTCTAAGGAAGCTCAGGAAAATCCAGAGGTCCTCAAGGAAGCTCCCCACACGTCATATATGCGAAGGCTGGATGAAACCAAAGCTGCGCGTGAATCCGTTCTCCGTTGGAGGCCTGAGGAGAAAGAGGCGCCCCAAAACAAAGAGTGAAGATGTCGATCCAAAATTTAATAATGAACCTCCAGAAATTCTGGGCTGCCCAAGGATGTTATTTGGCTCAATCCTACGACCTTGAAGTGGGTGCAGGGACCATGACTCCAGACACATTTTTTAGAGTGCTGGATAAAAGACCTTGGAAAGTAGCCTATGTGCAGCCTTCGCGGAGGCCGACCGATGGAAGGTTCGGATTAAATCCTCATCGTGTTCAGAAGCATTTTCAGTATCAGGTGATCATGAAACCATCGCCTTCGAATATCCAGGATCTGTATTTGAAGAGTCTGACCTCTTTGGGCATATCTCTGCATGATCACGACCTGCGGTTCGACGAAGACAATTGGGAATCCCCGACGATCGGCGCTTGGGGAGTCGGTTGGCAAGTTTTATTGGATGGATTGGAGATCACGCAGTTCACTTATTTTCAGCAGGCGGGCGGGATCGACACATTCCCTGTCCCTGTAGAGATCACATACGGACTGGAAAGACTGGAAATGTTCTTGGAGGGTAAAGACAATCTGTATGACCTCAACTGGTCTGACGACGTGACGTACAGGGATCTGAGGTTCGTCGAGGAGAGTGAGTTTTCAGAGTACAATTTTAATCAAGCCGATGTGAAGCTTCTCAAAAAATCCTTCGACATGAACATCAGGGAGGGACAAAAAATGATCGATAAAGATCTCCTCCTCCCGGCATATGATATCTGTCTCAAATGCTCCCATCTTTTTAATCTTCTGGATTCCAGAGGAGCCATAAGTGTAACTGAAAGAGTGAAGATGATCTCCCAAATCAGAATCCTCGTTAATCAGATCGCCGAACAATACACATCTCGAGAGGAAACAGCCTGATGGAATTTATTCTGGAAATCAACACCGAAGAGATGCCATCATCCCACATAAAAAGTGGACTCTCCCAGCTCGAAGATAAATTGAAAGAGGCTCTTCGTTCCTCGAGCATCTCTTTTTCCCGGATAAATAGTTATGGCACCTGCCGGAGGCTTGTGGTCGTTGGAAATTTTGCACCGGAACAGAAAGACCGGGTGGAGGATATCATCGGCCCTCCCAAAATTGCAGCATTTGATGAGGATGGCATTCCCAAAGCCGCTGCTGTTGGATTCGCCAATAAACATGGTCTGAGTGTCGAGAAATTGGTTGTGCTAAAAACAGAGAGAGGGGAGTATGTTGGGGCGAGAAAGATCACGAAGGGTGTCCCCACTGAGGATATTTTAAAGGAGAGTCTCCCCAAGATCATTGCCTCACTCTCTTTCCCAAAAATGATGAGATGGGGGGAGAATCCCTTAAGGTTTTCTCGTCCGATCCAAAACGTTCTATGCATTTTTGGAGAGAACCCCATTTCCTTTCGAGTGGGTGAGGTCGCATCCTCTGATTTCACCACGGGTCACAAGATCTTTTCTCCGAAAAAAATCAGGCCGAAGAATTTTTCTGAATACAGAAAAGCCTTGGCCGAGCATCATGTGGTTGTGGAACAAGACAAACGGAAACACATGATCTTGAAGCAGATAGAGAAAAAACTATTATCTCTGGGTGCACAAATATATCCTGATGAAGAACTCTTGGATAAACTGTCCTTTGATGTGGAATCTCCCCATGTGATATTGGGACAATTTCCAGAAGAATATCTCAAATTACCTCTAGAAGTGTTGAGTACGGCCATGAAGGAAGGCCAGAATCTCTTCTCCGTGGTCAAGGGTAAAAAACAATTGCCCTATTTTATAGGCGTGGCCGATGTTCCTAAGGATTCAAAAACACTCATCCAGACAGGAAACCAGAGAGTGCTTAAAGCGCGGTTAGAGGATGCCAAGTTTTTTTGGGCTCAGGATTTGAAGATCAAACTCCTGAAGAGGGCGGAGGAACTGGATCGTGTGATCTATCAAGAGAAGCTGGGAAGTTATGAGGATAAGACCCAGCGGCTGAAAAAGATCGTTGTTTATCTTGCACATAAACTGGAAGCTAAAGGAGAAAAAAAATCGGTGGCTGAGGCTGCAGAACTGTGCAAAGCTGATCTGTTGACCGAAATGGTGAGGGAGTTCCCAACGCTCCAGGGACAGGTCGGAGGATTGTACGCACGGGAAGAGGGATACTTGGCGAATGTATGGAAAGCCATCTATGAACACTACCAGCCCCTGAGTATGGATGATGCTGTCCCCTCATCGTTCAATGGCGCGATCCTTTCCATCGGGGATAAGCTGGATTCCATTGTTGGCGCGATCGGTATCGGCATGGAAGTCAGCGGGTCTAAGGACCCGTTCGGTCTGCGCAGAAACGCTCAGGGGATCTGTAAAATTATCCTGGAGAAAAAGATCGATCTTGCCTTTTCTCGTTTAGTGGACAAGGTGATAGCCGTCTATGGCGAAGTTTTTGAAAAGGACAAAGAAGACATCAAAAAACGCTGCCTTGAGTTTTTTAGGGGGCGGTTGCAGCACATATTCGAAAGCCAGGGATTCCGCTATGACCTTGTCAATGCGGCCATTAGTCCTGGGATAGACAATATATACTACACATATCTCAGGCTTAAGGCTTTAGATAGCCTTAAAGAAAGCGCTCATTTTGAGCCGATGATCCTCATCGCCAAGCGTGTGAACAATATTCTCCGTAATCAACCCCAAATATACAAGATCAATTCAGAACTGTTTTTCGAAAAAGAAGAGCGTGAGCTGTACACGACATTCACTATCATCCGCGATAATACTATTAACATGATCGCGGAGGGGGACTTCACAAAAGCTCAAAGAATGCTCTTTCGGATCCGGTCATCCATCAACACGTTTTTTGATCATGTGATGGTCATGGCTGATGATAAAAGACTCAAGCGGAACCGGTTAGCCCTTCTTCAGGCTATCAGCAAGCTTCTCAACGAGATAGCCGATTATTCGCAGATCGTTGTATCCGATCAATCTTAATCTGAATAATTCAGATTGAGTTATTCGGTGTCGAT
>WTAW01000339.1 GCA_013139435.1 Candidatus Aminicenantota bacterium
CGCTGTCACAGAACGGACAAGAGAGATCGGCATCCGCATGGCCATAGGGGCCCGACGAAAGGATATTCTCATCCAGTTCTTGATCGAGTCCGCCACGATATCCGCCACTGGAGGTCTTATAGGTATCGTTCTGGGATTTATCCTGGCAAGGATTGTAACAATTGCTACGTCTATGCCATCCAGTATCGATCCCGTATCGATTGTTGTTGCTATCTCTGTGTCTGCTTCTATAGGGATCTTTTTCGGTCTCTACCCTGCGAGCAAAGCATCAAAGCTTGACCCCATCGAGGCCTTGAGGTCAGAATAATGAGATCAGGGATCATCAATGAGATATTCCAGATGGCATTCGATTCACTCAGGGCAAATAAGCTCCGTTCCTTCCTGACTCTCCTTGGTATTGTGATAGGCGTTATGACCGTCATCGGCATGGTTTCTATCATCCAGGGCTTGAACAAATCAATTCTCTCCGACCTGGAATCTGTCGGTTCTGATATTATAGGAATCAATAAATACGAGCCTGGCATCCAAACGGGGAACCGTTCCGAAGAAGAGCGACAGAGAAAAGACCTCACTTTTGACGATGCCCTTGCGATTGAAGAAGAATGCTCTCTGGTGAAGGCTGTCGCTGTGAGTTTAGTTGCTGCCATCTTCGAGGAAATCCCCATAAAATACCAGAACATCAAAGCACAGGATGCATTTATCCTCGGCATGAATGAGAATTGGCCACGAGTTCT
Organism: Candidatus Aminicenantota bacterium; assembly: GCA_013139435.1. Classification (GTDB taxonomy): domain Bacteria; phylum Acidobacteriota; class Aminicenantia; order Aminicenantales; family Aminicenantaceae; genus WTAW01. Next base: position 735 of record WTAW01000339.1, read on the forward strand.
TTCGATCTACACGCCTGTCAAGGGCAGGTTTATCACCGAATCAGACGTCAATCATCGCGCCAAGGTCTGTGTCCTCGGGGCAGAACTCAACGAGACCCTCTTCCCTCACTCCGAAGCTGTGGGAAAAGAGATTCGGATCGGGGCGGAAAAGTTCCTCGTAGTCGGTGTCCTCGAAAAAAGGGGCAGTATGTTCGGGCAGAGCAGGGATAATCTTGTTGGGGTCCCCATCACAGCGCTGATGAAACATTTCCCCTACACCCTGGAAAATCTCGACATCATTGCGACCCCAACAAAACATGGTTATCTTGAAGAAACAATAGAACAGATGATCAACGTGATGCGGAGACGCAGAAAAGTCCCCTTCGGAAAGCCCAATGATTTCTCCATTTACACACAGGACACCCTGGTTGACCTCTACAACCAGCTCACAGGAGCAGCCTACATTGTGATGATCGTTATCTCATCCATCGGACTCCTCGTAGGGGGGATCGGAGTGATGAACATCATGCTGGTCTCGGTCAAAGAGAGAACCCGGGAGATCGGTATCCGTAAAGCCATAGGTGCCCGGTCATCAGATATACTGAAGCAGTTTTTGATCGAGGCGATTTTCCTTACAGGAACAGGAGGAGCGATCGGCATTCTTATCGGCTTTGCCATAGCCTTCATCGTTAAATCAGTGACTCCCCTCCCAGCTTCGGTGACACTCTGGTCGATTTTTCTAGGATTTTTTGTCTCGGTCTCGGTAGGACTTTTTTTCGGGATCTTTCCCGCTCAAAAGGCAGCCCGTGTCGATCCCATCATCTGCCTCCACTACGAGTAACAATCAACGGAGTCAGACATTCATATCCCAAGGAATTCGGAGGCTTTGTCGAGAGCCAGCTTTAAATTCTCTGCCTTTTGACCAGCAATTTCCACAAGCGTGGGCCTTCCTCCGCCCTTCCCGCCAATAAGGGGCGAAACAACAGGAATAAGATCTCGCATATCCCGTTCCAAGCTCTCTGAACATGCCAGGACCACATGGACCCTATCCTGGAGATCTGTGCCGAACAGAACGATATATTTGCCGCTCCTTATGATGGTGAGCGCAAGAATCCGCATCTCATCAGGTGGCCTGTCGGCGAAGATCTCTTTTATGACATCTCCTTCTGCATTTCTCATGATCTCCTGAGCCTCGATATCAAGGATTTTCTCCTGTGCTTTTCTCAATCGTCTACGATGGTCTTTAAGTTCAGCTATCATTTTATCGATTGACCCTACAAGTTCTCCCTCTCCCACATTGAACTTGACTGCCACCTCTCGAATGATCCTGTTTTTGACTCCATAATCGACAAGAGCCCGACGGCCACACACAAACTCGAACCTCAGGTTATTCCGGATCCTCTCCCATTTGAGGATCTTGATCAAACCGATCTCTCCCGTTTTGTTCGGATGGGTTCCCCCACAAGCAGAATAATCAAAATCAGAAATTTGTACCACACGGATGTGCCCTTTTTTCTGCGGAGGTTTGCGGAGGGGGACTTTTTCGATCATCTCTTCAGGAGTGATGTACGTGCAGATCTCCTCATCCTGAAACACGATCTCATTGGCTAAGGTCTCCACCTTTTCGACCTCATCTTCCATGATATCTCTCTTATCGATCTCGACCGTTGATGCTCTCAAACCGAGACGGAAGGAGAGGGTTTTCGCATCGAAAAGTGTGTCGAAGCATTGAGAAAGAATATGCTGACCGGAATGCTGCTGCATATGGTCAAAACGCGTCTCCCACTCAATGACGCCGTTGACTTCGTCCGATTCGACTTCGCTCTGCATGACGTGCAGGATCTTTGCATCTTTCTCTAAAACATCCAGAACCTCCACACCGTTGATCCTACCTTTATCCGCAGGCTGCCCCCCAGATTCCGGATAGAAACACGTCTGGTCAAGGATCAGAATAGGTCCCTGTTCATGCTTTTCCCGTCCGATGATGTGCGCTTTGAACTCGACCTGATAGGGATTGTCAAAATAGAGCTGCTTCGTTCCTTGTTTCATTCACTTCACCCCTTAACCATGAAAAGCAAAACGTTTATTTTTTATTGTTTACGACAGAAAGAATCCGGCCAGTGATCTTGAAGTGTTTTTTTGCCACTTTATCCAAGATCCCAATCCCATGCTTTTGGATAAGCTCTACTCCAACCTCTTCTGTCTTCGCCGAAGCCCCCTTGGGAAGATCGATTCCCACATCCTGAGAAAGGAAATAGAGACGCTTTAAGAATTCGGCCCGAGCCAGGATCGAGGCCGCAGCCACAGCCAGATCTTCTTCAGCCTTGGGTCTCTGGATCAGCTCGATATTCCGGCCCTTTTTCATCAATGCATTCAAAACAAACGCCTTATCCCCGAACTGGTCAGTGATAGCAAGAGTACAAGGGACTTCTTCGAGCAAGTTCTCAATGGCACGAGAATGGGCCCAAGCAAGTAATCGGTTGAGATTCCTGAGCTTCTCGTACAGTTCGTTGTACTTTTCCGGACCGATGGCCACAATAGTGTACGTGTATCCTTTCCTGATCAGGTCGGATAATTTCCTCACGCGATTATCAGATATTTTTTTACTGTCCCTAATCCCCAACTCCAGGAGAACCTCCTCCTGCCCTTCTGGGAGGAAAAATCCGGCAACAGTCAAAGGCCCGTAATAATCGCCTTTTCCCGACTCATCTGTTCCGATATGGCCTCTGGCTTCTGCGAACAGGCTTGATTGTCCCATGTATTCTCCAAAATCCTATCCAATCGTATCAGTCATAGTTTTACAATTTCACAACATTTTATCAAGAGTTATGATAAGCATTTCCCAAATCGTGATGGACTGAATACCTCTTTGCGATGTTTGGTGATCAGATTGTGTGGTGGAGAAAACCGTGAGAAGGGCTGGACGGGCATGGCACATCTCCCGAGGGGAGATGTGAGGGAAGCCCGGAGCCGAGCGAAGTTTCCTCGCTGGGGAAACTGAGCGTGTTTTCGAACCACCAATCTGATCACTCGGAACACCATCCATCACGTATTTGGAAATGCATCCGAACTATTGGATAAGATGTCGGGTCTTCGCCTCTTGGATGAGGTCATCTCTAAAATTTGGGTGTGCGATTTCGACGAGGGCTCTCGTTCGTTCTTGGAGGTTTTTTCCATGAAGGAAGGCAACACCAAATTCCGTCACCACATACTTCACATCCGCGCGCGTCGTCACGACACCCGCCCCTTTCTTGAGGTAAGGCACGATCCTCGACAATTCGCCTCCCTTGGCAGTTGAGGGAAGTGCGATGATGGGTTTTCCCCCCTTCGAATGTGCCGCTCCCCTGATGAAATCCACCTGGCCGCCAAACCCGCTGTAGATGTAGGAGCCGATCGAATCCGAACAGATTTGACCTGTGATGTCCACTTCGATCGCAGAATTTATGGCAATCATGTTTTCGTTTCTGGAAACATTAAAAGGATGGTTCGTGTAATCGGTCGGATGGGCCTCAAAAATCGGGTTGTTGTCCGCAAAATCATACAGTTTGTTCGAACCCAGCATAAAAGTCAGGATGACTTTATTAGGATGAAAAGTCTTTTTTGCACCTGTGATCATGCCCGATTCGATGGCCTCCATCACACCATCGGAGACCATCTCCGTGTGGATACCCAGATCACGCCTGCCCGCTAACGCAACCAGGACGGCATCAGGGATCCCACCGATACCCAATTGGAGCGTGGACCCATCCTCGATGAGATCGGCGATAAATCCACCGATTTTTTTCTCCACATCACTGAAAGGCTTTTTGTCGAGCTGAGGCAATTCTTCTGAAACCTCGACGATCTTGTTCACGCGAGAGATATGGATGAATGAATCCCCCAGAACCCGGGGCATTTTTTCGTTCACCTGGGCAATGACGACCTTAGCGGTCTCTGCGGCTGCCTTGGAGGCTAACACTTCAACGCCATAACTCATAAAACCGTGCTCATCAGGGGGAGAAAGATGGAGCATGACAGCATCCAAGGGCATCTGGTTCGCGTAAAACAGATTAGGGATCTGATGGAGAAAAATAGGAACATAGTCCGCCCGTCCCTCATTGATGGCCTTCCGGTCAGCCGGACCGACAAAAAGCGAGTTATGGCGGAAATGTCCTTCCATCTCTGGTTTGGACAAGGGATCGTCTCCGAGGAGGAGGACGTGAGCGAGCTCAACATCCTTCAGCTCATCCTTTCGCGCAGCCAAAGCTTTCATCAATACATAAGGGGTTGCTGCGTTTCCACTGATGTAAATGCAGTCACCACTTCTTATGCCAGAGACGGCCTCCTCGGCAGTCACCAACTTCATTTTATAATCGTCGACCCAACTCATTCTTATTTACCCTGAACTATTCAGGTTACTTACATTTTACGTTTTATGTTTGCGCTTTTTTGCTTTTTTCGAACGAAGGTATTTATCCATCTCAGTGGCAGCTATCCGTGCATCACCCATCGCCAGGATGACCGTGGCGCCACCTCGGATGATATCTCCACCGGCATAGACCCCTTTCATGTTCGTCGCCATGGTTTCCCAGTCCACTTCGACATTGCCCCATTTACCCACTTTGAGCCCTGGAGTGGTCTGGCCGATCAGAGGATTCGAGCTATTGCCGATGGCCACAACGGCCAGGTCGACCTCCATGATGAATTCCGACCCCTCGATCGGAACAGGGCGTCGTCTCCCAGAATCATCGGGCTCTCCAAGTTCCATACGGAGGCACTCCATGGCTTTGAGATGACCTTTATCATCGCCGATGAATCGGATCGGTGTCGTCAAGAAATGGAATTCTATGCCTTCTTCTTCGGCATGATGGACTTCCTCCACACGAGCTGGCATCTCTGCCCTGGACCTGCGGTAGACACAGGCAGAAAATTCTGCACCCAGCCTCTTCGCTATCCTCACAGAATCCATGGCCACATTGCCTCCTCCCAAAACAGCGGCTCTCTTCGCCAGGTAGACCGGTGTATCATAGACAGGAAAATCATAAGCCCGCATCAGATTCACGCGTGTGAGATATTCGTTCGCCGAATACACTCCCACAAGGTTCTCCCCCGGGATCCGCATGAAATTCGGCAGTCCAGCTCCAGTCCCGATGAAGAAGGCCTCATATCCTTCTTTCTTCAGATCATCGATCGTGGCTGTCAATCCCACAACAAAATTGGTCTTCAGTTCAACCCCAAGGTTTTGCAGGTAATCGACTTCTGCACTCAAGATCTTCTTTGGAAGCCGGAATTCAGGGATGCCATAAACCAGCACTCCACCGGCCACATGAAGAGCTTCGAATATCGTCACGTCATGGCCTTTCAAAGCCAGATCTCCGGCTACGGTCAAACCCGCAGGACCTGCTCCCAATACAGCCACTTTATGTCCGGTCGAAGGCGGGAGCTTCGGGATATGAACATCCCCTGTGTTTCTCTCATAATCGGCAATAAACCGCTCCAGGTTCCCAATGGCTACAGGAACACCAGTCGCCTTCATCAGATTGCACACCACCTCACACTGCGTTTCTTGTGGACACACACGTCCGCAGATAGCGGGGAGGACATTGGTCTCCTTTAACTTCCGCACACTCTGTTCATAATCCCCAATTTCCAGAAGCTTGACGAACGTAGGAATATCGATTCCCACAGGACAACCCATAACACACTGAGGATTGGCACAATCCAAACACCTCTTGGCTTCTTCCCTGGCCCATTTCTCAGTCAAACCGAGATTGACTTCTGAGAAATCCTTGTTCCGCTCCTCGGGATCTCTTTCCGGCATCTTCTGTCGCGGAAGTTTCATCCTCTCTTTCACAGGAAATGACTTCCGCAATTCTTTGCGCCAATCTTCATTGAATCTTGCACGAAGTTTTTCTTTAAGCTCAGGGGGCATCTCTTTTTTTTCTGCCATTTTGCACTCTTTCTAATCTATTGCTTTTAGGGAAAATTCTTCTTTTCCCAGTAGCATAACGACTCGATCTCATCCTCAAAATAGGACTTTCTTCGGATAAACAATTCCTCCCAATCAACCAGATGACCGTCAAAGTCTGGGCCATCGACACATGCGAATTTTGTCCTGCCATCCACAGTGACGCGGCAGGCTCCGCACATTCCCGTGCCATCGACCATGATGGGATTGAGGCTGACCAGAGTTTTTACTCCTAAAGGCTTTGTGGCCTCGGAACAGGTGTACATCAGATATGTGCAGCCGATGGAAATGACCCGATCGATCTTTCCTTCCTTCTTGACTACACTTTCAAGAGTCTTAGGGATGAAATCTTTACAGTCATAATAGCCATCCCTAGATGAAACATAAAACTCATCACTCACAGATCTGAGTTTATCCTCCCAATAGAGGAGAAAATTTGCCTTGACATCCAGGACTGTGATCACTGTGTTTCCTGCCTCTTTCATAGCCCGAGCGATCGGATAAATAGCTGCAATACCGAAACATCCTCCGGCACAGAGAATCTTCCCGAATTTCTCGATCTCTGATGGACGTCCCAGGGGCCCGACAAAAACCGGGACTTCATCCCCAGCTTCAAGAAGAGACAATTTGTGTGTCGAGGTTCCGACGACTAGAAATACCGAAGTGACCGATCCTTTTTCTGTATCCCAATCGGCAATCGTTAAAGGAATCCTTTCACCAAAATTATCTGCCATGACGATCACGAATTGACCGGGCTTGCATTTTTTTGCAATCTGAGGATCTTCGATTTCGATGAGATGAATATTCGGGACCAAGCGTTCTCTTTTTAGGATCTTTGCCATTATTTTCCTCTTTTGATCTTTACTGGAATGGGTTCCTGGGGATAGTATCCCTTTGAAAATGGAAACGCGAGGGATAATCCGGAGACATGGACATCCTCGTTCCAGGCGATTTGGGATTCAACCAATCCCTGAGGCAATGACCCCGATAATTTGAGCACACCCTCCATCTTTCCGCTCGATGACTCCACGATGAGAGGATCTTCGTTTTTAAATCCCAATTTTTCTGCATCAGCAGGATTCATTCGAATCCACAGGGAGTTTTGGATGGCCGCAAACCCTCTGTTTTCCAGACTCAATGATAAGTTTCTGTAATAATCAATATTAGGCCTCAGGATCATCTCAAACGGGTATTTCTTGGAGGTCTCCAGACCTGTCCAATTAAATTTCATTGGATCGAGTCTTTCCGCACCCTTCTCTTCCTCTTTGATAAAAATTTCTTTTCCCTTCTCTAAGCTGGAAGAGCTGATTTTAGCAAATCTGGGGAATACCTGCCGGATCTCTTTTAAGATATCTGCCGGCTTCTTATAATCAAATCCTTTGACCTTCATTTTTCGGGCGAGTTGAGAAAAAATCCACCAATCGGGCTTTGCGTCGCCTAATGGATCGATGACTCTATTGGACATCTGTACACGACCTTCAACATTTACAAAAGTTCCCCCTGTCTCAGCAAAAGTAGCGACAGGAAGAATGACATCGGCCTTTTTTGCATCCTCATCCACATGACTGCTTTGAACAACTAAAAACTCGGCCCTCATTGTCTTTGGAATAGCTGCGGACGCTAAAAGATAAAGTGCTTTGATATTTCCTCCGGAATCCCATTGGAGGACCTGATCTTTAGTGACCGTTCGTTCAGAGGACGACTCAGCGAGCTCAAAAAGACCTCGATGGTTACACTCCAAACCAAGGGGCAACAATCTGGATTTGCTCAATAGAGCCAAGTTTCGGATTGCAGATGCATTGGTCGCATCCGAGGGGGATTGAGCCAACCCTGCGCCAAACAGGAACATGGCTGGCTGGCCATTGGCTAAAAGGCCAGACACTTGCTTCAAGGACTCTTCGTCAACACCGGTCAACTTCACGGCATCGGATGAACGGATTTTTTCTAAGGATTTAACAAAACCGTCGTAGCCTTCGATGTCGATCGACTCCTTCGCCTCTATGCCCTGCAACAGAAATTTGGCAAGGAATCCGAATACAAAAGATTCTGAACCAGGTTTAATCCTCAACCACCGCCAGGCAAAACGGTTGAGGAGGAATTCGGTCGAGCTGACAACGATCAGTTTGGCTCCATTCTTTACGGCTTTGAGAACCTCAAGCCAGATAATGGGATGGGATTTAACAATATCCGATCCGACAAGGACAATCGTATCGGCTTCAGAGATATCCTTGATATCAAAATTAAGTTTGGTGGGGGATCCACTCTCTTGCGCAGCCCAGTGACAATCCTCGTAGGGAGAAAAAAGTGATCGGGTATCGATATTCTTCGTTTTTAAAACGTCTTTTGCAAATTTGCGGGCCACAAACCCATCTTCGCATGCTAGTTGGGAGGACTCAACAAGAGCAATCTCCTTGCCTTTATAACTCTTAAGTTTATGAGCCACATAATCCAGGGCCTCATCCCAGCTCACTTCTTCAAATTCACCCTTCCTCTTGATCAAAGGAGACAGGACTCTTTGCGCACTGTACACAATATCTTTGACTAAGAAGCGGCCTTTGACACAGGCTTGACCGTGGTTGATCGATCCGTTCGATGAAGGTGAAGTGCTCAGAATTCGACCGTCCTTTAACCAGACATCCAGTTCACAACCCATGCTGCAAAGAGGGCAGATCGTTTTGGCCTCCCCATCGGGAAGAGATTCGTACTTGAGCCCCCTCTCAACCAAAGACCCGGTGGGACACACATCCACGCAAGCTCCACAGAATTGGCAGCCCGACTCTACGAGAGGCTTATCCAAGACAGTCCCGATCACTTCATTCGGTCCTCTGCTGACAAACGCGATCGCTGAAGCGCCTCGCAATTCGTGACAGACACGGACACATCTTCCGCACAGGATGCAAAGATTATAGTTACGATCAAAGAACGGGTCTCTTCTTTTGATATCAAAACCTCTGTAAACAGAAGGGAAGCTCACCTTTTCCAGCTTTAGGGCATCGACAACATCTTGGAGCTCACATCGCCGGTTGTTCGAACAGAGGACACACCCGGTGACTTCCCCAACCTTCCTAATGGTCGATTTGTACTCATCACAGTCATCTTTTTCTGCGCAGATCAGGCAGGCATTGGGATGTTCCGTGAGGATCAATTCGAGGATGTTTTTTCTCAGTTTTATCAGCTTGGCGGAATCGGTCACAATCTCCATGCCCTCTTCGACATAAGTTCCGCAAGACGGAGGATAGCCCTTTCTTCCCTTGATCTCCACAAGACAAATGCGACATCCTGTAAAGGGAGATAATTCCTCATGATCACAGAGAGAGGGGATGTAGACCCCATTGTCGCGGGCAACCTCTAGAATGGTCCTCTGGCTTTCTGTTTCGATCGTTTCGCCATCTATAATTACCTTCATTTCTTCACTCTCTTCGAAGAATCTTTGTTTAAAATACTCTTTCTCTTTTTCCCTGTGTATTTAGATACAGCAGCCACTTTAGGTGGGCAGACATCTAAACACGCTCCGCATTTGATACATAAGTCCTGGTCGATGATATGAACCTGCTTTCGTTCGCCACTGATGGCATCTACGGGGCAACTCTTCTTACAGAGCAGGCAGCCGACACACTTGTCGGGTTCGATGAAATAACTGATCAAAGCCTTACATACAAGCGCTGGACAGCTCTTCTCCTTGATATGAATCTCATACTCTCTCCGAAAATACCGGAGAGTCGTAAGAACAGGATTCGGAGCGGTTTGACCCAATCCACAGAGGGAACCTGCTTTTATCGTTTGAGACAGGTCTTCCAATCGCTTGATATCTCTCTCCTCACCTTCGCCTTCAGTGATACGAGTCATGATATCGACCATTTGTTTGGTTCCGATTCGGCATGGAACACATTTTCCGCAAGATTCCTCCTGGGTGAAGTTCAAAAAATACCGGGCTACATCCACCATACACGTATCCTCGTCCATGACGATCATTCCCCCAGAGCCCATGATCGACCCGGCTTTAGCGAGTGTGTCGTAGTCAATGGGAAGGTCCAACTTCTCAGCAGGAATACATCCCCCCGATGGGCCTCCAGTCTGAACGGCTTTGATCTTTTTGTTACCTTTGATCCCTCCGCCGATATCGTAAATGATCTCACGAAGTGTGATCCCCATAGGGACTTCTACAAGACCTGTGTTGTTGATCTTTCCGACGAGCGAAAAGATCTTTGTCCCCTTGCTCTTTTTCGTTCCGACTTTGGAATACCATTCAGCGCCCCGGTTTATGATCAGCGGGAC
>WTAW01000191.1 GCA_013139435.1 Candidatus Aminicenantota bacterium
CGACCGAGATGCCACATTATGGGGCTGATCTGCATACGGATTCCAACGGAATGTTTCACGCATCTTATTGGATCTTTAATCTCTGGGCCAGTGTCTTCAGCTTCAACAACTTTTTGAATCGGATGTATCCAGTGAAGATGCACTTATTCATCCTGTACCACCACCAATGGACTCGTTTAACGGGCGAGTGAAACAAATACTCGGCTAAAAAAAAGCGCTGGTGTTCCGGAGGGATCCCCAGCCGAATGAGGCTTTTGATCCCTTTTAATGTGCCAATACGCTTTCTGCAGCGTATACGATTCGTATCCAGAAGAAAAAACCGGAATTGCTCGCCGCCACTCCTTTCCACCAAGACATTACCGTCCGAAAGGTCGCGATGCAGGACCCCGCTTTTGACACATCGAGCAAGATAAATGGCCAATTCACGTATAAGGGGAGTCAATTCCCCATCGGGAAGTTCCCGGAACAACCCCCGAACCTCCTCGATATTTGGGACGTACTCGGCGATGAAAAAACTCTGTTCCAGAAAAAGGGACGTCCTGCGCTCGAGATACGCTACGGGAAGCGGTGTCAGAAAACCTCTTTCAACCAGAGCCAGGCTTCCTCTCCAGGCCTTCTGCGCCTTGGAAGGAAGGACAAGGCTCTTCCATTTGTTCACGCCCTGCGTGCGGAATTCTTTGATGACGAGTTCAATGGTCCTTCCATCCTTTACAGGTAGAGCTACAACACCCACCTTGTTTCGCGAGTCTTCCAAGATTCGGGCCTCTTTCAGCTGGGCATCACAATCCTTTAAGGCTTCCACGATTTTGGGCTCATCATAGTCAGAAAGTATCCGGCCAGTGAAAGGAGGAATATCGAGTGTATGCCCCTGATCCTCTATCATCGCTGTTTTCTCTCCAGAATAACGTTTTTTGCTCTGCGCCATCTCTTCAAACAATACCATCCCTATAAATATCATCCTCATCCTTCCCCTGTCAAACTCCCCTTCAAGAAAGCACAGGCAAAGGAGCAATCCATTGACTGAGAAACGGCAGATAAGATAAGATAGCAGCCAGGAGAAAGAAAATGGCCATAGACCAACAACTTCTTGATATCCTGGCCTGCCCGGTCTGTCAGGGAGATATAAAACTAACGACGGATGAGAAAGGCCTCAAATGTATGAGTTGCTCCCGTGTCTATCCCATAAAGGAAGACATCCCCGTTATGCTCAGCGATGAGGCGACCATTGAACTCGAGAGAGAAACCAAAGATTGATCCATCCAGGATTCAAAGGATCCTTCTGATCCGGCTCAGGAGGATCGGCGATGTCGTTATGACAACGCCCGCCATCACCGCTCTCAGAGAGGGCTTCCCCAAGGCAAAGATCACCTATGTCATTGATGAACCCTACAGAGAACTCGTGGAGGGCCATCCCGACTTGGACAGAGTTATCGTTCTCCCAAGACATCTGGGATTCAAAGAATTCCGGAAACATATGCATCAAATCAGGCGGGATGCCTACGATGTGGTCATCGACTTCCACGGTGGCCCAAGAGCTTCGCTTCTGACATTCTTTTCCGGAGCACGCCTAAAAATCGGATACAGAATAAAGTACAAAAACTTTATCTATGACATCAAGCTTCCAAGAGAGCCCGAAGAAGGATACTTCCACAGCGTGGAAAATCACGTCAATTTGGTCAAGGCCTTAGGGATCAATCCTCGCTCGATCCCTGCATTGTCACTGCCCCCGCCCACACGGTCCGAGGCCGAAAACATCCGGCGCTTCATTCAAAATAACGCTCTCGAAAACACAAAGATTATTACTCTCCATATCAGCGCGGGGAATGAATTCCGTGATTGGGGGGCTGAGAGGCTCACACGACTGATCACACTTCTCTCCCAGGTCCCTCAAGTGAAAATCGTTCTTATCGGCTCAGGAGAAGACAGGCAGGCTGAAGAGGAGATAAAAAAAACGAGTGAGGCTTCCTTTCTCTCCATGGTGAACCGGCTCAACCTCCGCGAGTTGAGAGAGCTTGTATCGCTGTCGTCGCTCTTTGTCGGCCCAGACAGCGGTCCCATGCACATCGCCGCAACCACGACCACACCGATCGTAGCCTATTTCGGGCCCACACTACCCGCTCACTTCGGACCATGGAAGGCGCGATCCACCGTGCTCGAGAAAGACTTCGACTGCAGACCCTGCCGACAACGCCAGTGTATCCACGAAGACTTCCGCTGCCTGCGGACCATCTCCCCTGACGAAGTCACCAATGCCTGCCTCCCCTATCTCCAAGTTTGAGTTTTTTGGACGGGTGTTATATCATTCTCTTTCATAAAGATCGGTGATAATATGATAAAGAAACTGGCCAGATTACTGCCTTTTTTTATCACTCTCTTTGTCCTGTTCTCCATGGTGTCAATCTCCCTGAGTCAGATCTTTTTGGCCCATGCTTTTATCATTTTGGTGATTCTCGTTGCTAAAAAGCAAATAAAGGTCAGCTTCCCCCCTTTTTTTTGGGGAATGATCATTTATTGTGCCCTCTCCATCCTGGCATCCTTTTTCTCCGTCAATCCAGGAGTCAGCCTGATCGACTCCAAAGACCTCCTTCTCTTTCTCATTATCCCCATTGTCTATATGGGTTTGCGGCAGACGAACGAAATCAAGAGAGCGAACTTGGCCCTCCTGGCTTCCGCATACGTGAGCATTTTCTACTCTCTGTTCACCTACGTGTTCAAGGCTGCCCCCGGAGAAAGAGTCCAGGGTTTCATGGGGCATTACATGACTCAGGCCGGCGTCATGCTTCTGTTCGGCGCTTTGGCTCTGAGTATATTCATCTTTTCGCGCGATAAGGCCCGGTTTTTCTGGGGGCTGGGATTTCTTCTGTCCGTACTCATCCTCATCCTGACATCCACACGGAGTGCTTGGATCGGAATGATCATTGCCACTTCGGTGGTTCTCTTCTTCTTCAAACCTAAAGCCCTGATTTTCGTTCCCATAGCGACAGCACTCATTCTGTTTCTCAGCCCCAAAGAGGTCAAAAATAGAGCTTTGAGTATATTCAGCACAAGAAGCTATTCCAACGCGCAAAGGCTCGAGTACTTGAATGCAGGAATAAAAATCATCAAAGAATACCCCATCTTCGGAACAGGCCCCAATACGGTAGAAATGGAGTTCCAAAACCCAAAATACGGCCTCTCTGAAGAGGCTAAACAGAATGTACATCTTCACAACAACATCCTTCAGATCGCGGCTGAACGGGGGATTCCCACTCTTCTGGTCTGGTTCGTGTTTTTAGTATGGCTCTTAATTTCTCTCATAAAGCTCGCCCCGAACAAAGATCCTGCGCTTTTCCCTCTTACCGTTGCTGCGATCGCTGCCTTTCTCGCCCATTTTGCTGCCGGATTTTTCGAGTACAACTTCGCCGATGCGGAGGTCGCCGCTCTGTTCTTCTACATAATGACCATTCCCTTTGCCCAAGCCCGTAACCTGGAAATATCGAACACTCCAGACTTAAACAACAGCCCATGAGAAAGAGAAGGATCCTCTCGGTATTCTTGTTTTTAGTATCGGTCTATCTCCTCTGGTTGGCGTTCCATCTGATCACCTTCAAATCCTACACAACGGTCCCCCTTAAAAATTCCTCTTTTGAAGTGGCCGGTGCTTTTCATATCCACTCCACCTATTCGGACGGAAAGAAATCCGTAGAACAAATCGCTCGATGTGCCTCTGACAATTCTCTGGATTTTATCGTGATCACCGATCACGGAAGCCCTAATTATGAATCTCTCGCCAGCGAAGGGTGGAAGGAGGGTGTTCTCGTTCTGGCTGGGTCTGAACTTTCAGAAAACAGAGGCCACCTTGTCGTATTGGGTTTCGAAACACCTTCTTCGCCATTTTCCTCCACCGCGGAAGAAGCGGTTTACCAAGTTCGTGTTTTAGGCGGATTTACTATCATCGCCCATCCCTATTCGAAGGTGCAGTGGAGTTGGGGGCCAAAAGCAGATTACGGTGGTGTTGAGATCATAAGCGCAGACAGCATGCTGCGACAGAGCCTCCCCTTGTCCCTGCTATACCTTCCGGCTCTTCTTGTCAATCCCAAATTTGTTTTCCTCAAGGTGCTCACCCGTCCCGAGAGGAACCTTTTGAAGTGGGATTCTCTTAATGAGAGCCAGCCCATTTTCGGTTATTACAGCGTCGACGCCCATCTCCTCTACAGTGCGCTGTTTTCCTCTCTCCACCTGCACATCCCACTTTCCAAACCCCTTTCAAAGGAGTTCGACATGGCCAAACGCCAAGTGTTTAATGCCTTGCACCGCGGAAACTTCTACAACGCAGTGGAAGCAGCGGCCCAGGCGAAGGGATTCCGGTTTTGGGCGGAACAGGGAGGTAAGATCTTCCCAATGGGGAGCGATGTGTTCATCGGGCCACAGACTGCTTTACACGCGGCAATGCCCATAGGAGTGGAACTTGAAGCGCGACTCCTCCGCAATGGGACCCCCGTGTTTCGATCTCGTGAAGGGACATGGTCCTATCCGGTGACGAACAGGCCGGGGATATACCGTGTGGAGGTATATTTGAAAGAGAGGACTCCGATGAAGAATAATTTTCCCTGGATCCTATCCAATCCGATATTTCTCAAGGAGAAAATAAATGACTAGTGTGGATACAAAAAGGATGGCCGATATCGTCCAGAACTTCGCCAACAAAAGAATTTGTGTGCTGGGAGATCTCATGCTCGATAAATACCTTTGGGGGAATGTGGTCCGCATCTCACCAGAGGCTCCGGTGCCTGTCGTCGAGGTTCAAAGAGATACGTCATGTTTGGGTGGAGCCGGGAACGTTTATCATAATCTTAAAAGCCTGGGCGCATTCCCAATTCCTGTCGGAGTGGTGGGTGATGATCAGGCCGGAGATTGGATCAAAAAAAACGTCTCGGATAGCTCGGGCACCTTTATTGATAAAAAAAGACCCACAACAGTCAAAACGCGCATTATTGCCCATCATCAACAGGTCGTCAGGGTCGACCAGGAAGAGAAGAAGTCCATATCCTCAGGAATGGAGGAAAAGATCTTCAATTTTATCCGGAAGGACGCATTTGAAGGCATCCTCATCTCAGACTACAACAAGGGTCTTCTCACCAAGTCTTTGATGCAAAAGCTGCTGCCCTATGCACAAAAGAAGGAGATCTCTGTTTTTGTTGACCCGAAAGTCGACAATTTTTTCTCCTTTTCACCCGTCACACTCATCAATCCCAATCACACTGAGGCAGAACAGATCGTCCATTTTGTCTGCGATACAGACGCTCAGGTGGAAAAGGCCGGAGAAAAGATGCTGTCCCGGATCGAGGCGAAATACCTGATCCTTAAAAGAGGGGAACGCGGCCTGACAGTTTTTGAAAAGGGAAAAAAGGAGATCCATATTCCCACGATCGCCAAAGAGGTGTTCGATGTCACCGGTGCGGGCGACACCGTTATCGCCACAGCCTCCCTGGCTCTTCTCTCGGGCGCATCGATTCTGGAGGCAGCCGTGTTAGCCAATGCGGCTGCGGGTGTGGTCGTGGGGAAGATCGGCACCGCCACTGTCACACCCGACGAACTCATTAGCGCGCTTCATCTTTAAGCGTGTTCACTTTTTTCCGTTTTTCGTTCAATTCGCAAAAAAAAACGAGTATAATGGTAGTGTTTCTAGATATCGTAATAAAACGAGATAAAGAATGTGTGGCGTTATAGGAATCTACGGGAACGATCACGTTTTTAAGGATCTCTATCAAGGATTGTTGGCCATTCAGCACAGAGGTCAGGATTCAGCCGGGATCATAACGTACGATGGACGGTTTCATACAAAAAAGGGAAATGGCCTTGTGAGGGACATCTTCACAGAGGAGCATTTCAAGCGTTTGAATGGATCCATCGGAATCGGCCACACCCGGTATCCCACAATTGGCGGTTACGGTGGCGATGAGGCCCAGCCATTCCTCATCAATTCGCCGTTCGGGATCATGATGGCCCACAACGGAAACGTCATCAATTATAAAGAAATCAAACAGGTCCTTTTTGACAAGCACAAACGTTTGCTCAATTCTGATAACGATGTGGAAGCCATTCTGAACGTTTTCGCCCAGGAACTCGCCGAGCAGAACATCAAAAAACTGACGCCCCAACACATATTCAACGCTGTCCGGCGTGTCTACGAAAAAGTCAGGGGCAGTTATTCTGTAGTGGCCTATATTGCAGAGCAAGGTCTTGTTGCTTTCCGCGATCCCTACGGGATCAAACCTCTGGTTTATGGGAGTCGGGACGATGGCCCCATCCCCTCATATGCTGTGGCATCGGAAAGTGTAAGCTTGAACATCATGAATTTCAAAAACGTCCAAAACATCGAGGCCGGTCAAGCGCTCTTCATCGATAAAAACCGTGACATTCATACAAAGAAGCTTGCGGACTGTCCGCATTCTCCCTGCCTTTTTGAATGGGTGTATTTCGCCCGCCCTGATTCCTTCATCGATAACGTCAATGTCTACGACTGTCGGGTCCATCTGGGCCGTTTCCTGGCCGAAAAGATCAGGACCATGAACCTCGACATCGATGTGGTGGTCCCAGTCCCTGATTCGGCGCGGGATGCAGCTGTGGAGATCGCACGCATCCTCCAACTGCGTTACAGGGAAGCCCTCGTCAAGAACCGCTATATCGGACGGACCTTCATCATGCCCAGCGACCAGTCCAGAAAATCTTCTATTCGGCAGAAACTCAATCCCATAGTCTCCGAATTGAAGGGTAAGAATGTGCTTCTCGTCGATGACAGCATCGTGAGGGGAAACACATCCCGGGCCATCATCGATCTGGTGCGGGAATGCGGGGCAAAAAAGATTTATTTCGCAGCCTATTCTCCTCCCCTTCGGTATCCCTGTGTCTACGGCATCGACATGCAGACCAAGACTGAGTTTATCGCCAGGAACGCAACCGTCGACCAAATCGCCAAAAAGCTGAAAGCGGACAAGGTCATCTACCAATCTTTAGAGGATCTCGAGAAGGCTGTTAGTCTAGGGAATAAGAAACTCCAAACGTTTTGTAGCGCCTGTTTTAGCGGGATCTATCCCACGGGAGATGTCACTCCCGACGTGCTCGCAAAGATCGAAGCAGAGAGAAAGATCATCAAGGACAATCAACTGGAACTCAACCTCTAACGCCATCATATCGATAGGTCTTAGAGTCTAAATTTGTCAGCATCTTTTATGAATAATTCAATCTAAAGGGATGATCTTAAACCCCGACTTCTCCTTAAGTTCAGAAAAATAGGTTTCAAATATTTCGGCCTGCGTGGCTTGTTTCAGTTGATCTTCCAGCTCCACCCGAACTTCATCCAAAGACCGCATCTCTTTTTTTCTGTCGACCACAAGGATGATGTGATACCCGTAGGTCGTTTCAACAATATCACTGATCTCGCCCACCGGAACGGAAAAGGCCGCATCATCAAAGGGCTTCACCATCT
>WTAW01000006.1 GCA_013139435.1 Candidatus Aminicenantota bacterium
ACTTGCTCAAGAAGTTTCGGTGGGTTTCCTGATGGAGTTTATAAACCTGTTCAGGGGCGTAGCCTGGAAATCCAATATTTATTTTGAGTCGGAAGAGGCGCGGAAGGGCATCCCTGATTTTCTCAAACTTGAAGGAAAAGAGGCTGCAATGGCCCGGATGGAGATCCTCGATGACATAGGGTCAACCATACAGAAATATTTCAAGAAATACCCCTCAGGGCTGGAATCGGATGTCATCAAATGGAGGAGAGAGAATCGAAATCGTATTCTAAACTATTTCAAGGCGAACAAGAGTGATTGGCAGGACTACCGCTGGCACATACGCCACGTGATCCGGGATGCAGTCCCTCTGCTCGACCTTATCGAACTCTCGGCCGAACAGAAAGCCGCCATAACCAAAGCCACGAAAAATCGGATCCCTTTCGGTATCACCCCTTATTATTTGAGTTTGATGGATCGAATGCTTTCCATCGGCTATGATCATGCTGTGCGGGCGCAGGTGATTCCGCCTCCGGAATATGTGGATCTCATGACCGAACATCGCCGGGACCGCGGGATGGTGTTCGACTTCATGGGAGAGCACGATACCTCTCCCATTGATACAGTGACAAGACGCTACCCGGGAATCGCCATCCTGAAGCCCTTTAACACCTGTTCCCAGATCTGTGTGTACTGCCAGCGCAACTGGGAGATAGATGAAGTTTTGGACCCCAAAGCCACAGTCGGCCGCAAGATGATCCAAGAGGCGGTGGACTGGCTAAAGGAACATCCCTCCATTGGAGACATCCTGATTACGGGGGGAGATCCCGGCATTATGAAAAACGAACAGCTCGAATGGCTATTCGAGTCTCTTGCCGAGATCGATCATATCTACCGCATTCGATTCGGGACAAGAACACCTGTGGTTCTGCCGATGCGCTGGACAGACAGCCTGGTGAAGACGCTTTCCCGCTTTCATGTGCCGGGGAGGCGAGAGGTGGCCATCATCACTCATTTTGAACATTCCTACGAGATCACTCCGGATGCAAGGGATGCTGTGCAGAAGATCAAACGCACCGGTATGAATGTCTATAATCAGGAAGTATTCACCGTAGAAAATTCCAGGCGATTCGAATCCGCCAAACTCCGGAAAGATCTGCGCCTCATTGGTGTGGATCCCTATTACACCTTTAACATGAAGGGAAAAGAGGAGACCCGTCGCTACATGGTCCCGATCGCGCGACTCCTGCAAGAGCGGAAAGAGGAGGCACGACTCCTCCCGGGCCTCGACCGAACAGACGAACCGGTTTTTAATGTGCCCAAATTGGGTAAGAATCATCTCCGGGCCTGGCAGGACCATCGGATGGTCATGGTCCTTCCCGATGGCTCGCGTGTTTATGAGTTTCATCCCTGGGAAAAAAACATACGCCCCATTCCGCCATACAATTATATAGACGTCCCCATCTATGACTATTTGGAAGAACTTGCTGCGCGGGGCGAACAGATCCGCGATTACCGGACAATTTGGTTCTACTACTAAACTAAATTCTCGTCTTGTGTTGACTCTTCCCCTACAAATCTATATTCTATTCTCCTTAAAGTTAGGGGTTCAATGACAGCACAATGTCCTAAATGCAGCACAGAAAATCCTTCGGATTCAAAATACTGCAAAGAGTGTGCGACTCCTCTTCCCTCCTCTAAAGAACTTCAATTTTCCCATACCCAGACTCTGAAAACCTCTGTTAGAAGGTTAGAATTGGGCACTTTATTTGCAGGACGATACGAGATCCTCCAAGAATTAGGCAAAGGCGGTATGGGAGAAGTATATAGAGTCAAGGATAAAAAATTGGATGAAGAGATGGCCTTGAAGATCCTGAAGCCTGCCATAGCTGCTGATAAAGAGATGATAGAACGTTTTAAGAATGAACTGAAGTTGGCCCGTAAGATCGCTCATAGGAATGTCTGCAAGATGTACGACCTCAATGAGGAGGAAGATTCTCCATACATCACAATGGAGTATGTCAAAGGTGAGGATTTAAAGAGCTTCATCAAAAGGAATGGGAAGTTAACAGAAGAGCAAACGATAGCGATCGCTAAACAGGTGTGTGAAGGATTGGCCGAGGCGCATGAGTTGGGAATCATTCATCGTGATCTAAAGCCCCAGAACATCATGATCGACAAAAAAAGCCATGCAAAGGTCACGGATTTTGGGATCGCACGCTCAGTCGAAGCTTCTGGAGTTACACAGACAGGAACAATGATAGGCACGCCGGATTACATTTCACCCGAGCAGGCAGAAGGGAAAGAGGTAGATCAACGTTCGGATATTTATTCCATGGGAGTGGTCCTCTTTGAGATGGTGACTGGGCAGGTGCCTTTTGTAGGGGATACTGCCCTTAGCGTTGCCATGAAGCACAAGATGCAAGAGCCTTCTGATCCGAGGGCACTCAATGATCTGGTGTCTGAGGATCTGAGTCGTGTCATCCTCTGGTGTTTAAAAAAGGATAAAATGTCGAGGTGCCAGGCGGCCGGAGAACTCCTTTCCGAACTCACAAAGATAGAGAAAAAAATTCCCATCACAGAAAGGATCCGGACGGCCGAAGAGCTCCGATCGGAAACAATGGCCATATCAGATGACCAAAACTCTATCGCGGTGCTTCCGTTTACAAACATGAGCTCCGATCCTGAACAAGAATATTTTTGCGATGGCATGGCCGAAGAGATCATCAATTCATTGACCAAGATCAAGTACCTGAGGGTGGTTGCCCGGACTTCTGCATTTTCATTCAAGGGCAAGAATTTGGATATCCGCGAGATCGGCAAACAATTAAATGTTGGGAAGGTCCTGGAGGGAAGCGTGCGAATAGCCGGAAACCGGATCCGCATCACAGCCCAGCTTATCAACGTTGCTGATGGCTATCATTTATGGTCGGATCGCTATGACCGAGAGCTGGAGGATGTTTTTGCGATCCAGGATGATGTCACCATGGCGATCGTGGACAACCTGAAACTCAAGCTTGTGAGTCAAGAAAAGGCGGCAGTCCTGAAACGTGATACAGATGACGTGGAAGCCTACAATTTGTACTTGAAGGGAAGCCACTATTTTCGAATGTACGGGGGCAGGGGATTCGATGAAGCCATAGACTGCTACCAGCAGGCACTCAAGAAAGATCCGACCTATTCAATGGCGTATTACGGGCTGAGCGAAGTCTACATAGCCATGACTTTCTGGGGAGATGTCCCCCCCAGAGAGGCCATACCTAAGGCAAAAGCATACGCAAAAAAAGCTCTGGAGATAGATGACACCAATGGCGAAGCCCTTGGAGCATTGGGGTTCATACACACCATTCACGACTGGGATTGGAAAGCCGCAGATAAGAAACTCAAACAAGCCCTTGAGCTGAGCCCAAATTCTGCAATCAATCGAATGTATTATTCCTGGTTATTATCCAATATAGAAAAGCATGAGGAGGCCATAGTTGAGGCGATGCGTGCCCAGGAGCTGGATCCGATCTCGAGCTTCATCAATGCATTTGTGGGCCTTACGTTTTTCTTCTCCGGTCAGTTCGACAGAGCGGTTGAAGAGTTACAAAAAGTGATAAAGATGAATCCAAGCTCTTACCATGCACGATATCATCTGGGAATGGTCTACTCAGCACAAGCAAACAGAGAGGGCGCACTTGCAGAATATGAGAAAGCCGTTGAGTGTTCGGATGGAGTTTCTTTTATTGAGATGCTTCTGGCCGTCACTCTTTATGATTCTAGAAAAAAGAACGAAGCAGAAAAGATTTTTGAGAGGTTAAAGCAGAAATCCCAACAGGAATATGTTCCTCCAATCAGTTTCTTTCTCATGAATCTAATCCAGGGAAAACTGGGAGAAGCGAAAGAATGGCTGAATAGAGCCGGGGAAGAACATGACAGTTATCTGTGCTGGATGAGGATCATTCCCACCGATTTCTATCTCCATCCCGACAAATCAAAGCTTAGGGCACTGCTGAAAAAAACAGGGATCAAAATGATGCTCACCAAAACGATCTCCCGTTACAGGATTATAGATAATAACAGCAAATGCTAACATGTTCCACATGGCTAGAAACAAGGTCAAAAAAATCAAGATTTTTCT
>WTAW01000011.1 GCA_013139435.1 Candidatus Aminicenantota bacterium
GTGGGCGGTTAGCTCAGTTGGGAGAGCGCAGCGTTCGCAATGCTGAGGTCGGGGGTTCGAGTCCCCTACCGTCCACTATTTTTTTGTGTGTTTAATATGATAGACAGTCAAATTTGGGTGATCGCAGGAACAGCAGCCTCCATAGGATTTGTCCATACTCTCTTGGGACCTGACCACTACCTTCCCTTTATCGTCATGAGCCGTGCACGGCAGTGGGCCCTGGCTAAAACACTTTTCATCTCTTTCCTTTGTGGCCTGGGGCATGTATTGAGCTCTATCGTTCTCGGATTTATTGGGATAGCTCTGGGAACAGCGCTTTTTAAGCTGGAGACTGTAGAATCTTTCCGGGGGAGTGCAGCGGCTTGGCTCCTCATCGGTTTCGGGTTCGCCTACTTTATCTGGGGGTTACACAGGGCCATCCGGAAAAAACCGCATAAGCATACCCATTTCCATGGCGATGGAGAAACACACGAGCACGTGCACACCCATGAGTCTGTCCATATTCATGTTCATGATCAGAAAAAGAAAGCGAATATCACACCCTGGATCCTCTTTGCCATATTTGTGTTCGGACCCTGCGAGCCGCTGATCCCGCTGATCATGTATCCTGCGGCCAAACACAACACAGGCGGAGTGCTTATCGTTGCCCTAACATTTGGAATCGTTACGATCCTTACGATGCTCGTCATCATTGCCATCGCTTCTTATGGCGTGAGTTTTGTTCGGCTGGGGAAGCTGGAGAAATATGCTCATGCATTGGCCGGTGCAATGATCTTTATCTCCGGCCTCAGCGTTCAATTTCTCGGGCTCTAGCCTCTCAGATATCCATCGTTCATCATATTGAGGAATAATTCGGGCAATCGCTTTTACTGCATTAAGGTTGAAATGTATCCCCATATTCTCTATCATCCTTTTGAGGGGATGCATGAAATTTGTTGTGGACTGTATGCTAGGTAAATTGGCCAAGTGGCTGAAGATCCTTGGGTTTGATACTGTCTTTTTCAGCAAGATCGAAGATGATGATCTCCTTGAGATAGCCATGAATGAAAACAGAATTCTCCTCACAAGAGATACAGGACTGATCGAGAGAACCAAGAGAAAGAATTCTCTTTTCGTCGAGAGCGAAGAATGGCGAGAACAAGTTGAGCAGGTTTTAGACCATTTCGACCTCTGGAAGGATGTTAAACCAAACTCCCGCTGCATCGAATGTAACGTTCGGATAAAAGACCTTCCAAGAGAAAAAGCGAAAAACCTCGTCACGCCTTTTGTCTTTGAAAATGCTGACACATTTGCACTCTGTCCGGATTGCGGACGTGTGTTCTGGCGCGGGACTCATCTCAAAGACATGGAAATCAAGATCAACGATTTTTTACAAAAGCGGAAGATTCCCTTCGATGAGTGGGACAACCATGAATAATTTTTGATTTGGGGGTGAAAATAGAGAACCTTTTTTTGATTTTAGGTTTAGATGGGAAAGTTTTTGTAATAAAATAATACAGACAAGAAATCAATTTTTTTAATCATAGAAAGGAGGCGATTTTGGATAAACATGTCAAACTAATTTCGGTTTTATGGATTGTATACGGATGTATGGGACTACTTTGGGCGTTTATCATTTTTTCGACACTCATAGGAGTCTCTTTTATTCCTGACATCAGTGAGGAGGGGATTTACATCCTTCGCGGCGTTGGTGTATTTGTCAGCGTGATTATTGGCATATTTTCTCTCCCAGAAGTTATAGCCGGGATCGGCCTTCTCAAGAAGAAAGAATGGGCACGGATATTGGCCATGGTCGTCAGTTTCCTCAACCTGATCGCCATCCCTTTGGGCACAGCTCTGAGCATATATACCTTGGTCATTCTGTTTAAAGACGAAACAGCCGAGCTTTTTAAGGCTAAATAGCTGTGGAGAGTGTAGGGGCCATTCCCCGAGCGGACCACAACATAGTGCAATGTAGGGTTCGCTCCCCGGGGGGATCGTTTAGGAAAATGGGTACAGGCACCTCATTCCGTGGCGGAATATCGGAGCCAGTCCCCATTTTGATGTAGGGTCCGCTCCCCGAGTGGACCGTTTAGGATTGAAAAGAGGAGAACAGTATGAACAAATGGCTTTCACTCCTTTTCGCGATAATATTTGTATTAGGCGCGTTTTTAATTTCTTGTACTCCCCAAGAAATGGAAGAGAGGACAGGTATGAAGACGATAGTTGAGACTCTGCAAAAAGAAAATATTGAACACGTTGTTATGGTCAACAGTAATAAAGACGCTTTTGTGGTTATCCCCAAATTCGGGGCCAGAATCCTTGCCGTTACCCTCGGGAGTAAAAATCTGTTCTGGACACATCCCGATGTTCTTTTGGGACAGGCCGGGCAGCGCTCCTGGGTATCACCAGAGGGAGGAGACAAAGGGTTTCTCTTCAAGCACGACTGGACGGGAAACAGGGACTTTTCCATGATGGACCCAGGAAATTACAAGAAAGTGGAATCTGAGGAGAAAAGGCTGGCTTATCAGAATTCCTTTCAGGCAGTTTCGAATGATGGAAAACATAATTATGAACTGACATTGACTCGGGAATTCGACTTTTTGGAAGATCCGCTTCTTGGCAGCACTGATTTCGAGAGCCTTGATTACCAATATATGGGCATAGATTTTACGCACAAATTGAGGAATAACTCGGATGAGATGCTAGACCGGATTTTGGACTTGTGGTGCTTG
>WTAW01000351.1 GCA_013139435.1 Candidatus Aminicenantota bacterium
CGCGTCTCCTCATCGATATGGTGATAGTCGATATCAAAAGCTCCTTGACTCGATTCTTCTATATATTGCTCGGCCGTCCGCATGAGTCTTCGCGTCTCTTCGGGAAAAGTGGAGACAAGGTTGGTCTTTTCATCCGGGTCGTCGATCAAATCATACAGCTCTAATTCCGGCGCGATGATCAGCTTAAAACGACCTTCCTGGATACTTTTCAGATCACTCCATCCATAATGAAGCCGTGGATAGTACGTTTCAGCATAGGCAAAACTATCGCCGTTCCCATCTTCATCAAAAAACAAGGGCAGAAGGCTTCTCCCCTGGATCTGAGGAGGAATAACCTCTCCATCCATTTCTAAAATCGTGGGCATGATATCCACAAGAGCGACAACACCGCTTCGTCGAATGCCTTGCAAGCCTTTGAAAGGCGTGACAAATATCAGAGGGACATGAATGCCCTCCTGGTAGATAAAAAATCCATGGGTGCTCTCTTCGTGTTCACCCAGGCTTTCTCCATGGTCTGAGGCAAAAACAAGGATAGTGTTATCTGTGAGGTTATTCTGTTCCAGATAACCCCAGAGTCTTCCCAACAGAGAATCCGTATAGGCAATTTCCCCCAAGTATGGCCTGTTGGGGTATTTTTCACTGAAGGGTGAGGGTGGCTCATAGGGCGTATGCGGGTCGTAGAGATGAATCCATGAGAAAAATTGCTCCTGCTTGTGCAAATCGAGCCATTTCAGGGCCTCATCAATGACTTCATCTCCTCTTCTTTGGACATTTCCGAGAGAAATGGTCTTGTATTTGCTCAAGTCGAACTTATCGAAGTAATAGTCGAAACCCTGGTTCAGCCCCCACTTGGAATCGAGGACATAGGAAGCGACAAAGGCGGAGGTCTGATAATTCTTTTCCTTGAAGACTTCGGCCAGGGTGAGGAGTTCCTGTGGCACGAGAAACCCTCCGTTGTCCCGCACTCCGTGAAAAAGAGGCAGTGTCCCTGTCAAAAGCGACGTATGGGAAGGTAGAGTAAGGGGTGTCTGGGCAATACATTTTTCAAACAAAACTCCTTTGGAGGCGAAAAGATCCATCGTGGGGGTTTCGACATAAGGAAACCCGTAACAGTGGATGCGGTCCGCCCGAAGTGTGTCCACCGTGATCAGGATGTAATTAAACGGCTTGTTTTTCTTGAGGCGAGAGAAGGAAGGCTTTTTGGGGAGGACAAACACATAGGCCAATACCGCAATCACTAGCAAAATGAGGAAAACAGGAAGAATGATTTTAATAGGGGAAGTCTTCTTTATCTTCGTTCTCTTTGTGTTTTTCTCTTTGTTCTTGGCTTTCTTCACAAACGAATTTTAGCACAAAGAGAAAAAAGCAGGAAGAGCAAAAAAAAAGGAGACCGCATTAAGCGGTCTCCTTTTTGACTTCAGCGTCTGTTAGAACTTAGAAGAAGAATCGTACTCCAAGACGAATGGCTCTCGGGGCCACAAGTCCGTAAACTTGGTGTCCGTCGGAAGCTGGGTACTCGGAAAGGTCTTCGTACCAGTCATATTCCGTCCTTGATCCCCAGGAAGTGATACTATCAGCGTTGAACACGTTGAAGATGTCGATCATAAGGCCGATGCGGTATTTATCGGCAATCATGAACGTTTTTTCTATACGAAGGTCGAGATTCGTTCGGTTCTCATATCGCCGAGACCCGGCCGCTTCCGTATAGATTGTCTCTCTTCCCTGATCAAGCCTGTAGCGGGCTCGTCTCGTGTAGTTGTTTCCTGTTATGTACGAGAAATACGCGTTGAAGTGGATCTCAAAAGGCAGGATGTAGGAACCCTGAAGCTTAACCATGTGCGTGGGGTCAGTCGTAACTTTTCCATCTCTGTTTATCCAGAAATTCGGATTATACGTGCCTCCCCCCCAGCCGACGTCGTCTCCAAAGCCGGTGTCTATTGTTCCCGTACATCGAGAATACACGTAGGATGCGAGGAGCTGCCATCTGTCAGAGAACCTCTTGTTAAAAAGGACTTGGATACCATGGTACTGCCTGTACACATCTTCCGTTATCCAGGGGTCTCCTTTTTTAATGTTGCCGAGAACAAGCTGACGCTCACCGGGATTGAGTTGGTTGTAGACTTGGAATGGGTCTCCAGTATAAGGATCGCTTTCAGTAATCAGCTCATAATCGCCGAGGGTGTCATAAACGTTGAGGTTGTTCTTCCACCTGCGGTTGATGTAGGAGATTCCAAAGGATGTGTCTTTAAAGAGTTCTCGCTCGATTCCGACAGTCCACTGATCCATGTAGGGGTGTTTGACATTGTCTGCAAGGACTGTTTCAGATAGTTCTTGCTGGAACCACTTATACCACTCGCCGTCCCACTCATACCAGTAGCTCCAAGCGCCGAATGCTTCTATTGGATTAAGACGGTCATGGACCCCAGTGTACATGGCTTCTGTGAAACGTCCCCAGTGGCCTTTGAGTACGGTTGTGTGGTCACCGAAGATATCCCAGGCAAAGCCTAACCGGGGAGCGATGCTGTTTGTAGAATACTGAACCCCGGATTTGCCTTTGACAGATCCTCTCATCATACTGTAGCGGGCTCCAAGGTTAATGGTCAGATTATTACTGACCGACCAGGCATCCTGAACAAACCATTCATTCCGAGTATAACTGGTGTTGAAGTCATAGCCGGTGTACTGGTAAGCATAGAGATAGCCATACCAATCATAGATATAAACGTTGCTACCAATTCCCTCAACGTATCCGGTAAGGCCGTATCTAGAGCGTGCCCATCCGTACTCAAACTCGGTCCCGAATTTAAAATCGTGGTCGCCGGCAATAAAATCTTCGGCATAGTTGGAGATAGAGGCATTGGCCTGATAGCGCTTTCGGTCTGCCTTGTACCACCACTCGTTATTGTTGAGCCACTGGTTCAGTTCAGCACTCCATACAGCTGTGCCCTCTCCCTGTGGGTCGAGGTAGTAATACCCATCAAAAAAGGCTCCCTTGAGGTTGATGAAGGTTGTGGGATTTAGCACTGCTGTGAGATCTAAGTTTGCGACAATCTCTGGTGAGGTCTGCTTCACTCCCGTTTCAGGAGTGGGACTTGTCACACCGGTAGATCTGTTTATTCCATTGTACCTGTCAATTTCGAGCCACACGGTCGTATTGATCTTGGAGCTCAACTGGGATGTGAGTTTCAGGAAGAATCTGGGCTGTTTGTAGTCTCTAAAGTTAGGTTCTACGAGTCCGGTCGGCCTCGTTTTTGATCGATAATACTGGAGCCCAAGGAAAAACCAGTGTTTATCCTTTTTTATCGGCCCCCCGATGTGGATGCTGGAATCCAACAGTCCTCGAAGGGGTGATGTCAAACCAGGATTTTCGTCGATGTAATTCTGATTGTTATCTGTGGTCCAGAAATTATTCTTGTTCGTGTCCTGGAAGATAATCTCTGCGTGCCCGGAAAATTCGTTCCCGCCGGATTTGGTTATGGTGTTGAATATGACTCCTGTGAACGCACCGTATTCCGCGTTCATGCCAATTCCCATAATCTTTGCTTCCTCGATAACGTTATAATCCATGAAGACCCAAGCAGAACCCAATTCCGGGTCTGAGACGTCCACACCGTCGATCTGGTATGAGATGCCTGTGCCGTCGGAAGCACCGTAGGCCACGTCACTTGTGACGCCTGGAGCGAGGTTGACGATGCCTGTCACAAACTGGCTCGTGGGCATGGCCCGGAGAAGTTCGTCGGACAAAGTCACCGATGCAGTCTCAGAAGTTTTGACGTCAACCGTAGGAGATTGGGCAATAACGGTGACCTCTTCTT
>WTAW01000002.1 GCA_013139435.1 Candidatus Aminicenantota bacterium
GGCTATCTCGCCGAAGGGGACTACCTCGATTTTGATGACAAGATCAACCGCATCACGGCCATGGTTGGCGGCCTCATCAAAGCCATTCGCAACAAAAGCAGAGGTTCAGAGACTGGCTCAGGTAAAGGATCAAGCACAAACACTGGCTCAAGCATAACCAAAACCAAAGACGACAAAGCAGGATCTAAAGGCGCAAAACAAAACTCTAAAAACGAAGTGACAAAAACAGCGCTGCAACCGGACATCCTTCCGTAGTTACCATCTCGAGTTGCCATCACGGTTTTGGGGATGCTTCCGTTACGAACTCAAAATACTATCTCAAAAAGCCGGCAATATGGTAAAATGATTATGGCTAAGGTACATTCATTACGACACTATAGAGAGACGCCTAATATGACCGAAGAACGGCGAAGAGAGACACGTAAAAAAGAGGGACATCGGGTTACCATCGAGATTGTTCCCCAGGATCGAGCTGATGCCGAAAAAGCTACCACAAAAAAAATCAGTTTTTCCCTCACAGAAGATATATCACTCAAAGGGATAAAGGTGATATCCGAAACATTTTTTCCCATCGACACCCTATTGAAGATTGAGCTCTCTCTGGTGGAGCTCAATGAACGCCTCGACCTACAAGGCAAAGTCAAATGGATCAGATCCCATGAAGAGGAACTCTATGAGATCGGAATCGAATTTATCGATGCCTCCTCCAAGCATATGCAAGTCCTTGTCGATCACATGTACAAGTATGAAGAAGAATTTTGAGCGAAATTCTTCCCCCCGCTCAATATGGTCTCGCCAACAAAATCTACTAATTGTAAATCATGATATACAAATAGTTCAACTATATGTAAATTCATAATTGACAAATAGTTAATCTTTATGTAAATTATACACATGTTTTATCCACAAATGATTCACCCGAGGAAAATTTTCAACAAAATCACGCCTTACCTAAACGCTCCGGAGGCGATCATAATTACCGGCATGCGCCGCACTGGCAAAACCACAGTCCTAAATTACTTCTTTGATCAGATCGATTCCAAAAACAAAGTATTCCTCGATCTAGAAAATCCCATCAATCGCCAACTTTTTAGCGCCCCAAACTACGAGCAGATCAAATCATCCATCGAGATCCTGGGGATAGACTTCACAAAAAGAGCCTATCTCTTCATCGATGAGATTCAATTTGTGAAAGCACTGCCCTCAGTCGTTAAATATTTTATCGATCACTACCGGATGAAGTTTTTTCTCACCGGATCTGCCAGTTTTTATCTCAAAAACCTCTTCACAGAAAGCCTCTCGGGAAGGAAGTATTTGTTTGAGCTCTTTCCATTAGATTTCACCGAATTTCTAGATTTCAAGGGAAGTTCCATAAAACTTTCCCCAAAAAACCAGAAAATAACCAAAACCCAATTTGAGATGATCTCTCCACTCTTCAATGAATTTGTCCTGTATGGAGGATTCCCAGGTGTCGTCCTCAAGACAAGTACCGATGAGAAAAAAAAGGCTCTCGAGGAGGTATTCACCTCTTTTTTTCAGCTCGAGGTCCTCCAACTCGCAGATTTTCGTCGCAATGAAGTAATCCACCGCTTGATATTGCTTCTAATGCAGAGGATCGGCTCCAAATTGAATATTCATAAACTCTCCAAAGAGCTCGGGATAACCCGTCCAACTCTGTATGATTACATTACCTTTCTCGAGGGAATATATTTCATTAAAACAATCCGCCCTTATACAAGAGGAAGGAACTCAGAAATGAGAAAAATGCCCAAGTTTTATCTCTGTGATGTTGGCCTAGCCAATCATTTTGCACAACTCAGTATGGGGCATCTCTTTGAAAATAGTGTCTTCCAGATTTTGAGGACTCGAGGCGACCTCAATTTCTACGAGAAGAAAAATGGCATAGAGATCGATTTTGTCCTGGACAGGAAAGTTGCCTACGAAGTCAAGATAACTCCCTCACAGAGTGACTACAGAAAGCTAAAAAAGGCCGTACACGAATTACAGTTTGAGGAGTTTTATATAGTCTCCCAGACTTATTCTGAAATTGACAAAGTCCGGTATGGCTTCTCGATTTAGATGTAGGGTCAGCTCCCCGAGCGGACCGTTCGGGGAACGGTCCCTACATACAACAAGTTCGCCTCCGCAATGTAGGGTCAGCTCCCCGATCTGACTGAAAAAGGGGACAGGCTGCTTTTTAAATTACCCCTGTAAAAAGTAGCCTGTCCCCTTTTAAATCTGAACATTTTTGATTTTACTGTTGAACACGCAAAGAATTATAAATATACTATTAAATCGAAAGGACGCAATTCTAAGACCTCAATCGATATTTCTCATAGACGACATAGAAGGAGGGAAAGGACATTGATGAAAACAACCAAAACAATTTTGCTGATAGCATCTGTGTTGATTTTCATGAACCTGGCCGCGTTGTACGGTGGCCAAGCAAATTTATCCGAGCTAAAAACTCTCACCCTCCATAAAACCGATAGGTCTTTGGAGGTTGTGATAGAACTTGTCGGAGAATT
>WTAW01000411.1 GCA_013139435.1 Candidatus Aminicenantota bacterium
GTGGATAAGCAGGGGATGGATGTGGAAAGGGTCGAGGAAGTGTTGAAGGAGTATTCTGACAAAGGATTAAAGGTCAAGTTCATCTACATCGTTCCCGATTTTCAAAACCCGTCAGGAGTGACCATGAGCCTGGAGAGGAGGGAGAAACTCCTTGAGCTCTGTTACGAATACGATACCGTTACTATCGATGACAGCCCCTACCGTGATTTGAGGTATGAGGGGGAGCCGCTTCCGATGGTTGGTCCGATGGACAAAAGAGGATATGCCTTTTCAGTGCATACGTTCTCGAAGATCTTCTCACCGGGTCCCCGTTTGGGATGGATCGTAGCCAATCCCGCGATCATGGACAAGCTGGTGATGGCCAAACAGCCTGTGGATCTCTGCACGTCTTCGTTCACTCAGGCGATCATGTTCGAATTCCTCGATCGCGGCCTCCTTAAACCCCATATTGATAAAGCAGTGGAGCACTACAGGAAAAAGCAGAAGGCCATGCTCGAAGCCTTGGATAAGTACATGCCCAAGGATGCTGGCTTTGATTGGACTTATCCTGAGGGAGGGCTTTTCTTGTGGATGTGTCTTCCAGAACACATGGATGCGGATATCCTGTTTCCTAAGGCTGTCGAGAAAAATGTTGCCTATGTCATGGGCTCAGCCTTTCACTTTGACCGGAGCGGGACAAATACTCTGAGGTTAAATTTTTCTTTCCCTTCGGAAGAACAGATCGTTGAAGGAATAAAACGACTGGCCGATCTCTTCAAAGAGGAACTGTGATGGATTACGGGTGGTTGTCGCTAATCCCCCCATTGCTTGCCATACTCCTTGCTTTCCTGACAAGAGAGCCTGTTTTTAGCCTGGCAGTGGCCTGTCTGGCCGGTGTTCTCTTGATGGGTCAGGGTCTGTTGGGATTTCCGGAACTCTTGGCTAGGTCTCTTGGCAACCGGGATTTCATGTGGATCTGCCTTGTGGAGGTCTGCATCGGGATCTTGGTCGCCTTCTATCAACGCTGCGGGGCCGTGAACATGTTCTCACAGAGAGTGGGATCCCTGATAAAATCCAGAGTGCAGACACAATTTATGGCCTGGGGTTTGGGGCTATTCATCTTTTTTAGCGATTATTTTTCGCCGCTCTTTGTGGGTCCGGTGATGCGGGATCTCACAGACAAGGCTCATATGTCCAGAGAGAAACTGGCCTACATCTGCGACTCGACCTCTGCTCCTGTGAGTGTTCTGGCGCCGATCACGGGTTGGGCGGTGTATATCACAGGACTGCTTATCGGGATAGGTCCGATCCTTAATAAACAGGATGCTATGGCTGTGTTTATTAAATCCGTTCCTTACAATTTTTATAGTATCCTATCAATAATCATGGTTGCCTTAATAGCAGGGAAGGTCATCCCTGAATTCGGTCCGATGAAAAAAGCCGAGCTTCGTGCAGTCGAAACCGGTGAAGTTCTTCGGCCGGGGTCTGTCCCGATGATGAGCTACGAACTCACGAATCTTCCAGTGTCGGAGAAGGGGCGGCCCAATATCTGGCTAAACTTTTTCACACCTGTGTTGATCGTCATAACCGTCAACATGGTGAGCTTTTTTGCCACAGGACAGGCGCGTGTGCTCGATAGTTTCATGCTGGCAACAGTCGTGCTTGGAGTAACCATGTTTATCCAGAAAGTGGACAACTTGAGCGGATTGATGAAATGCATGCAGGCCGGCATCAAGGGAGTGCTGCCAGCTATACTGATCTTATCCTTTGCCTATGCCATCAATTTTGTGAGCCGTGAGATGGGTACGGCGCATTATATCGTCGAATCTACAACAGAGTGGTTCAATCCCGCACTTCTGCCTGTTTTGGTGTTTATGCTGAGCGCTTTTATCAGTTTTGCCACAGGAACATCCTGGGGAACGTTTGCCATTGTCATTCCCGTGGCTGTTCCTCTGGCTTTCGAGTTCAGTCAAGGTCAGGTCACGCCTCTCGTTTTGGGGACGATCGCAGCATGCGCAGGGGGAGGTGTATTCGGAGATCACTGTTCGCCTCTTTCGGATACGACGGTTTTATCGTCACTGGGGGCGGCGTGTGACCACATGGATCACGTCAAAACACAGATGCCTTATGCGCTGGTCGTGGCGGCGATGGCATCCGTTTTTTACATCGTGTTTGGACTAATATAGGGAGATCATTACCCAAATAGAAAGACGACTGTCGGAAAGGAGCGATACATGAGCCATTTTTTAGTGCTTGGAGCGGGAAAGATGGGAGTTGTGCTGGCTAAAGATCTTATTGTGAGCGATCCGGATTTTAGGGTCACTCTCGTGGATGTCGATTTTAACGCACTCAAACGTGCAAAGGAATTCATCCAGAGTGAGAGGCTTGAGACTGTCCAGAGAGATATCGAAGACCAGGAGCAGAGAGACCAAGTTCTAGAGGGCAAAGATATCGTGCTCTGTGCGTTGCTTCACCGTCACAGCCTTCCGGTACTTGAATCGGCAGTCCGGATGGGCGTTCATTTTGTGGATATTGTGGGGGAGTTTACGCTGGAACGTCTGGAATTTAATAAGGAAGCAAGGAATAAAGAAATTATTGCTATCTCCGGGTGTGGGGTCTCACCCGGGATCACCAATGTGTGTGTGGGAAGGGGAGTAGAGCTGCTGGATGAGACAGAGAACGCTCTGATCTATGTCGGGGGGAATCCTGTGGAGGCGAAGCCGCCTTTGAGATACCGGATCGTCTACGCTGTGAACAGTCTTCTCGGTCTGTATGAGAGGGAGGCGTTGGTGTTGATAGATGGGAAGCTAACAAAAGTGGCGGCTTTGTCGGCTGTAGAACACATCGAGTTTCTACCGGCTTTTCCCGAGATGGAGTGTTTTTA
>WTAW01000258.1 GCA_013139435.1 Candidatus Aminicenantota bacterium
AAAAAGAGTAAGCTCCAGGGGGGATGGAGCGTGGGCACGCGTTACCTGGGACGAAGTGTATGTTTTGCTCAGCCAACGCATCAGAGGTCTTATCCCAAACAGAAGATTCAATGAATGGCTCACAGACACCGGGGAAGACGATCCCCTGCTTAACAGTCTCATGGATGCCATCGGTTCGAGCGTTATAAACCGGCATCGTCTGAAGAACAGCAATCGAAACGCTGCCTTGCAATCGATGGTCCAAACGTCCCAAATACTCGAAGATGTGGGCCACAGCCGGCTCATTTTTAACTTTGGGGCCAATCCGTATGCGAATCACGACCGGTTCTTTCCTATGGCCCAACAGCTCGTCGACGCCAGAGGCAATAAGGGCGCAAGGCTCATCACTTTTGACGTCAGGATGTCAGAGACAGCCGCTCAAAGCGATGAATGGTATCCCATTCAAGCGGGTACTGACGCCATAGTCGCTTTGGCGATCGCCCACATCATTGTGGAAAAAGGTCTTGTGAACAGTGGTTTTATCCAACAAAAGACAAATACCTCCCTGGGTCAGTTGAGAAGCCACCTCGCTCCATATACGCCGGAAGCTGCTGAAAGAGAAAGCGGAGTTAAATCGACAGTCATCGAAAAACTCGCTGTGGAATTCGGCTCGCAAACACCCTCAGTGGCCATCATTGGAGGGGGCATCAGCGATCATGAGAACGGGATGCAAAATGTCCGGTGCGTCTCCCTTCTCAATTGGATCATGGGGAATTTGGAGAAAGAGGGAGGAATTTTCGTGCCTCCCTTGACAGAATTCCATCCTTATGACCGACAGCCCCCATCTGAAACTATTGGTGCCATAGAAAAGAATATTGGGAATCCGTCTCAAGTTTTCGATCAAAAACACAAGATCGACACCTATTTTGCTTATATGGCGAATCCAGCTTATTCTGAACCCGATAATGTTTCCGTATCCCGCAACCTCCGAGACGAAAACAAGGTGCCATTCCTCGTGGTGATGGACACACATCTCACTGAAACAGCCCAACTCGCCGATCTTGTGCTCCCCGCAGCCTCTTATCTGGAAGGATGGGGTCTAGAGGTCTTTCCCACCATCGAAAGGAAGATCATCCTCAACCTCAGGCAGCCGGTCGTCTCACTCTTGAGCAGTGCCCAAGCTCTACGCATGACGGTGTTTGAGGAGGGAAAACTTCTTGAGGACATATTTCGCCCAAGGGGAGAAGCTAAGGAAATTGGCAATTTTAGTTTAGAGCTCTCCCGAAGATTAGGGGAAGACATAAAGGGGCTATTCCCCTATAAAAACACAAGAGAGTTCGTCACCAAGGCAGTGGAAGCCGTCGAAGAATGTGATCTCGAAATTTTAAAAAGAGAGGGCTTCTGGAGTGGAAGGCTCCCTGCGGTGCTCGATTTGATACACCCTGGAATGGAGTGGTCACAAGGCACAAAACAAAGTGTGTCCATCTCCTCACCAACAGAAGAAGACCGGCCTTTTCCTTCAATGCCTATGTATTCGCCTCTTGAAACGCACAAAGATCTAAGCGGTAATGAGTTCATCCTCACGATGTATAAATCCAATTTATGGGCAAAGGGAACAGCCAACAGCAAGTGGGTGCGGGAAATATTCCACGAAAACCGCCTGTGGATCAATAGAGAGGCAGCTGCAAAACTGAACATCTCAAATAGAGATATGGTGCGTGTCGTCTCGTCCGCAGGTACTCTCCATATTCGTGTGATAACAACAGGCCGTATCCATCCTCGCTCTGTTGCTCTGGCTGAAGGTTTGGGACACGATGCTGTTGGAAACGTAGCCAAAGGCAAACGATTCAAAAGCTCTGATCTGGACACCCCTCTCATCTGGTGGACAAGATCCGGTAATGGAGTGAATCCATACACGATCATCGAAAAACGAAAAGATCCGTGTGGCGGTGGATATGCTCTCAAGGATACAGTCGTCCGGATAGAAAAAACATGAAAAGACCAAGGGATATCCCTGAAAGGAGTATGAGATGCTGAAAAAATTCATACCCATAATCCTTGCTATTATTGTTATTTGCGCACTTCACACGACATCCATCACAGCAGAGGAAAACTCTCCAGGACAAATAAGGAGGCTGACTCAATCCGGGAATAACGTGGCCTTGTTTCCCTGCTTGAGCAGCGATGGACAAAAAATGCTCTACACTCTGGAGATCAAAGAGAGTGAAGAGGAGGCCAAGGCGATTAAGATCATGAACCTCGAAAACGGCACTGAGACGGAGCTGTTTCGTGACGGCACTCAACCAGCACCCAGCCCTTTTGAAGAGAGCTTCTTGCGCATGGGTTCCAAACCTCCTGTATTGAGTGGAAACGGAAAAATCGCTGTATTTGCCCTAGGCATAGACAATCCACTCAACCTGCAGGACCACTTTCTGGCCATTTTACCCACAGATGGCTCCGGATTCTGGGTGACTTCTTTTCCCATCCAAAATCTAGAGGGAATGGACCTGGAATCCCTTGAGTTCGAAAACGGAGATTGGGAAAGAGTGGCCAACTACGCCCTCAGTGCCGATGGCAACAGGATCGCCTGTTTAGTGAAAGGACATTTGGGGCCGCGAAGGTTTGGAAGTTCCAGCGGGATCATCCTCCTGGATATACCGACGAAAAAACAGACCACTCTTCTCGCACCAGAGTTTAAAACCGATGGATGGACCTGGCTTTCATCCCCCCACCGGCCATCAACGGGTGGAGGCTGGGCGTTTTGTTTGAGTGAAGATGGCCAGACAGTCGTTTTTGGTGCCCAATCTTCTGAAGATCCAAAAAATTATGACCTCTACACAGCAGATTGGAATAGCCGAGAAATAAAACAACTCACGGATTTCAGAGACCGATGGTTCAGCCTCGCTGACATTACTCAGAACGGCCAGATGGTGCTATTCTTTTACAACGGAGCAAAAAAGCAGGGCATCGGAACCTACAGGATTAACTCGGATGGGACCGGTCTGACATATCTTGAATCTCAGACAGCACCAAGGGTCGAATTCTTTGATATGTCGGGGGATGGTCGTTTTGCTCTCTTCAAAAATATCTATCAAGGAATAAAACTGAATCTCCAAACAGGTGAAGAGATCGTGGCCTTTTCGGAAGAAACTGAAGGTTATGTCCAGGGTATCACACCCATGGATTTTCCCCATTTTCCATCGTTCTGGAGGCCCCAGATCATGAGTGTATCGGGTGAGAGAGTCCTGCTCGTCGGACCTCCACAGGGAAAGGATTCGCCAGAGATATACCTTTTAACCATAGACACAGATTAATATGCCCTTACCAAAATACAAAAAACAGTTTTGGTTGGTGATATCTATCGGAATCGTCATACTTCTTCTCGCTGGAGGAGGATTGAGTGTCTATCTTGTGCGATATTCAGCCACGAACGACCGCGTGTGTGTACAGTGCCATCCGGAGCTCATCGACCTCTGGCAGGGATCCAAAGGCCATCCTGCAGATACGACATCATGCCATGAATGCCACTCTCCGGGTCAAAAAATCCTCCCCTCTGATTGGAATATTGTCAGACATATCCGGAATCAGATCGCTCCTCCAAAATATTTGGCTGATGACATTTTAACTTCACAACGCTGTCTAGACTGCCATGAGGACGTCCTTGATCTTGGCTATGAGGTTAAGAAGAAAGTCATAAAATTCACACACCGCTATCATATCGATGAAGGTTTGGAGTGTGTGGACTGTCACCGAACGGCTGGACATGTGTACATGACAGGAAGTACCAACCGCCCTAGCATCGATGAATGTCGAGATTGTCACATTATGGAATTCACGGGTCCACCCAAATCCCAGAAATGTTTCAGCTGTCACGAAGTGATACTGACGCCAGGGAAGACTTTGCAATGATAAAGACGATCGATATTTTCTTCGTGCTCTGCGTCCTTGTGGTGTTTTTCTGGGGGATAAACAAACATTTTCGAGTGTGGCGCAGGGGAACTCAAGATAACCGTTCCGACAGGATGGGATACCGTTTAAGAACTCTGCTTTTTGATGGAATCGCTCATCGCTCCATTCTTCGCGATCCATATCCGGGAATTCTGCATCTATTTATATTTCTCGGCTTTCTCATCCCCCTCTTCGTGATTTTTATCGTTCAGTTCATGTTCATCCTTCCACTACCTATCTCAAAGGTGGTATCACTTTTTATGGATATTGTCGGCTTTGCCGCCTTTGTATCACTTCTCCTGGTCCTTTACCGCAGGTATATCACACGTCCTCAACGATTATCCAACACCCCTGAGGACTTAACCGTCCTTCTTCTGCTCCTTACTATCATTTTGACTGGATTTCTCGTCGAGAGCTTGCGCCTATCTGTCATCGGAGAGGATACACAGGTCTGGGCGCCCATCGGAAATACAATCGCATCCCTGTGGAACGCCACGGGGATGGATAACCAAGTCAAAGGTACGCTCACAACTCTGTTTTTCAGGATTCACTTTTTTTTAGTCCTCGCAACGATCGCTTACATCCCCTTCACCAAGCTCTTTCATATCATCTCTTCGCCCCTGAACATCCTCTACCGCTCTCTTGAACCGAAAGGCGCTGCTAGCCACATGGATCTAGAGGATGAGGAGGCGGAGAGCTTCGGGATCAGCACGATCGAGGAATTCTCTTGGAAACATCTTATGGACCTGGATGCCTGCACACAATGTGGAAGGTGCCAAGACCACTGTCCTGCACATCTCACCGAAAAACCCCTCTCCCCAAAAGTGATGATCGATGACCTTAAAAATCATATGCACCTCATTATCCCGCAACGCCTCGGACGAAAGGCCCAAACGATTGACGCTGCAGAAATCCCTCCCCTTGTCGGGGAGGTTATCGCCGAGGATGTCCTCTGGGCATGCACCACCTGCCGATCGTGTATGGAACACTGCCCTGTCTATGTGGAGCATGTGGATAAGATCATCGACATGAGGCGTTATCAAGTTCTTATGGAGAGCAAGTTCCCCGAAGAGCTCACAACAGCCTTTCGCGGATTGGAGAAAAACTCGAACCCCTGGGGTTTAGGCTTCGACACGCGTGCGGACTGGGTGGGGGAAATGAACGTTCCGATCTTTTCAGAGACCGGAGGAGAAGAGATCGACTTCCTGTTCTTCGTGGGGTGTATCCGGTCTTACGATGACCGCAACAAAAAAGTTTCTTTAGCTATGATCAAGATCTTGAACTATCTGGATGTGAAGTTCGCTATCCTGGGGATGGAAGAGGGATGCTGTGGGGATCCTGCCCGGCGTGTCGGCAACGAATATCTCTACCAGATCCTTGCTCAGACCAATATTGAGACATTCCAGAGATACAACATCAAAAAAATCTTAACGAGCTGTCCGCACTGTTATAACACCTTTAAGAACGAGTATCCCCAACTGGGCTTCACCATTGATGTCGTCCATCACACAGAATTTCTGTGGGAGAGTCTAAAAAAGGGCCAACTGATACTCACAGAGGGCCAGGCCAAGACTATCACCTATCATGACCCCTGCTATCTCGGGAGGTACAATGATATATTCGAGCCACCGAGAGACATCCTCCGTTCGCTGCCCTCTTTGGACGTTCGAGAAATGAAGCGCTCCAGGGCCGATTCCTTGTGCTGTGGTGCAGGAGGAGGTTGGATGTGGATGGATGAGAAAATAGGAAAGAGGATCAACATCGAACGCCTCGAAGATGCCCTTGCATCCCGCTGCGAAGGAATGGCCACTGCCTGTCCGTTCTGTGTGACCATGTTTAACGATGCGATCAAAGACAAGGAGCTTGAGAACGAATTCCGGATCTGGGATATCGCGGAACTCATTGCCGATTCCATCGCTGAAACCGATTAGCCTGGATTATTCAGGCAAGGCGCTAGAGGAGAATCTCTCGGATGACAGCGATGGTGCGTTCCACATCTTCATCATCGACATCCTTGTGTGTCACAAAACGGATGTCTTTGGCTGTCGTAGCCAAGGCAAGCACGTCTCTCTCCTTAAGCTTTATGATGAATTCATCGGTAGATAATTCCGGATGATCGAATCCAAATATGATGATATCTGTCTCCACATGTGCAGGGTTGAGATTGATCCCAGGCAGATCATGAATCTCCATGGCCAACCTTTTCGCTCGTTTATGATCCTCTCCCAAACGAGACACCATTTCATTGAGCGCCACAATGCCTGCGGCTGCCAAGATTCCCACTTGTCTCATCCCACCACCTAAAGCTTTTCGCACTCTCCGCGCTTGATCGATAAAGATTTGCGGTCCGATAAGGATAGAACCCACAGGGGCTGACAGTCCCTTCGATAGGCAGAACATGATCGAATCCCCAATAACCGCATACTCATCGACAGGGATACCCGTCGCTTGACTGGCGTTGAACACACGTGCCCCATCATAATGGATTTTGACATCATGTCTGTCCGCGACCTCGCGGATGGCTTTCAAATTCTCCATGGGGACTACGGCTCCACCCCAGCCATTGTGTGAGTTTTCCACACAGATAAGCGACGTTCTGGGCAGATGAACAGACGGTTTTTTGATGTTGCGCTCCACCTCTGATGGGTCCATAGCTCCCCTGTTCGATGGAAGAGGCCTTGGATTTACCCTGGAGATAAAGGTTATGCTCGTTGATTCCATGTTGTAGATATGGGCCTTGGCTTCTACGATGACTTCATCCAATTCCCTGGTCCAGACATTGACTGCAATGGAATTTCCCATCGTTCCAGACGGGACGTAGAGGGCGGCCTCTTTGTGCATCAGGTCTGAGGACATTGATTCCAACTCTTGCACTGTTGGGTCATCCCCCAAGACATCATCCCCAACGATGGCCTCTGCCATGGCCTTTCTCATCTGTTCAGTAGGCCGTGTGACTGTGTCGCTCCTGAAATCCGAGATCTTATGCATCTGTCTATCCTCCTTAAGGACAGGGAAAGACACATTATAATTAAATCGTGTTTTTTCAGCAAATTTTTTCACTCAAATGTAAGCATCCGCAAAACCGTGATGGCATGAATACACATTTAAAGTTTCCTCGCTGGGGAAACTGAGAGTGTTTTCGAAATCACCAATTGGAACACTCGGAACGTCATTCATCACGGATTTGGGGATGCTTTCAGGAAACTTTTTAAAGGTTTACTTGGTTATTAAACTGTGGTATTTTTTAATTGTCTCATCTGGATTTTTCGAGTCTGGATGTGTTCAGTATTTTTTTATCCAAAGGAACAAACTGTATAACCTGAATTATTCATAAAAAATGTCGATAATAAATGAAAATCGTATAGGAAATACATTTTTTATGAATAATTCAGGCTAATTGGCCCAGGATGTTAAGGACATATAAAACAAAGTTATTCATAGATTATGACAATCAACAAAATCTTTAAATTTTGCGTTATTACTCTATCAGCACTCATCCTATTTTTCCTCAGTGCTCTTATCGCCTATCAAGTCACTCTTAAAGGAGAGATGGTCACTATCCCCGACGTCACAAACAAGTCCTTGGATGAAGCCAGGGAGATCCTCGCGGACAAAAAACTCTTTGTCATCAAAAGCGGGATAGAACTCCACGATAGATACGACAAGGATAAGATCATCCAACAGGACCCTCTTGCAGAATCTAAGGTCAAGATCAACAATGTTGTGAAAGTCATTTTGAGCGCAGGAAAAGAAAAGGTCATTGTCCCTCGCTTTATCGGGCGGAGTCTTCAAGCGATAAGCCCAGACCTCATCAAAGCGGGGCTGATGAAGGGGAAAATATCGCATGTTCATACTCCTGCATATGCGGCAGGAAAGATCATCTCTCAACATCCCTCTGATAATGAAGAGGTGGCGCGGGGTTCCCGGATCAGCTTTTTAGTAAGTCAGGGAAATAGAGAAAAAAAATTCCTTATGCCCGATCTGATCGGAAAACGGGCCTTAGTGGTTATCGAAAAATTGAAAGAGTTAGAATTCAACATCGGGCATATCCGCTACTCCTATTATCCAGGTCTTGAATCAGGGATTATCATCAACCAATATCCTGAACCCGGCTCTCGCATTCAAAGAAGAAATCTTATCACCATGGAGGTTAGCAAATAATGATTCAAATCGCACCATCTATCCTTTCCGCTGATTTCACCAGAATCGCAGACTCTGTGAAAATGGCCGAAGATGCCGGCGCAGACCTCATCCATGTGGATGTCATGGATGGCCACTTTGTACCCAACCTCACGTCGGGACCAGAGCTGGTTGCTGCTCTTAAAGACAAAACGACTCTCCCCCTAGATGTGCATCTCATGGTTGAAAATCCTGGATTATTCATTCCTCTCTTCCAGGAAGCGGGAGCAGATTGGATATCGATCCATATCGAGGCCTCTGTGCACCTCCACCAGGACATTAGTTCTATCAAAGAAAAAGGGCAACGAGCAGGTCTTGTGCTGAATCCAGCAACTCCCATCCACCTCATGAATGAGATCATCCAGGACCTCGACTTTGTTCTCTTGATGACTGTCAATCCGGGCTGGGGAGGCCAAGGATTCATCGAATCATGCCACAAAAAGATCAGGCATCTGAAAAATTGGCTCACAGGGCAGAAACTGGAGATCCCGATCCAGGTCGACGGTGGAATCAAACTGGATAATTTGGAAGAGATCATCCAGGACGGAGCTGATATCATCGTTATGGGCTCTGGGATCTACAAAGAAGAGGATCCTTCGGAAGTCATCAAAACGATCAAGTCGCTGGTCAAAGAGTACGAAAAACCATGAATTGTTTAGTCACTGGCACCGCTGGATTTATCGGGTCCCATCTGTCTCGGAGACTCCTCAAAGAAGGTTTTTCTGTTATCGGTGTGGACAGTTTCACCGATTATTATCCAAGGTGGATCAAAGAACGTAATCTATCCACCCTGAAGAGTGAAAACAATTTTTCGTTCCTCGAAGAAGACATCAATTCTCTCGACCTCAACCGCCTTTTACAAAATGTCGATTGTGTGTTTCACCTGGCCGCCCAAGCAGGAGTGAGAGCGAGTTGGGGGCAGAGCTTTTCCGAATATATACGGAACAACATCGAAGCCACACAAAGGCTTCTGGAAGAATCGAAGGAGCAACCACTCCATAAATTCATATTTGCATCGTCCTCATCGGTTTATGGGTATTGCCCTGAACTTCCCATGTCAGAATCCAGCCCTCTCCTCCCCTATTCTCCCTATGGAGTCACCAAATTGGCCGCAGAAAACCTGTGCTATCTCTACTCCAAGAACTACGGCGTCCCTACGATCTCTCTACGTTTTTTCACAGTCTACGGTCCAGGACAACGCCCCGATATGGCGTTTCACAAATTTTTTAAATCAACTTCCGAGAACAAACCTATCACTGTTTTTGGCACAGGAGAGCAAACAAGAGATTTTACATATATCAACGATATCATAAATGCAATTTTTGCCTGCATCGAACACGGCCAAACAGGGGAAACGTACAATCTGGGTGGAGGGAACAGAAAAATGTTGAAGGACTTGCTCCCTCTATTTGAAGAGATCTGCGGAAAAAAAATCAGCGTCAAATGGGAAGAAAAACAAAAGGGAGACGTCCCTCATACGTTAGCAGACATCCAAAAAGCAAAGAAAGACTTGGGATTCGTTCCAAGAACAGCGATCGATGAGGGATTGAGCGAAGAATGGAGATGGATCAAAAACCTCTATTCTCCCTAAGGATAAACGACAATGATAAGACCGACCGAAACGTTCAAAGCGAAGAAAATAATCCTGTATGGACTCCTCATCCTTATCGTTATTTTTTCAATAAGCTGCGGAAAAAAGGAAACAGAGATCGATCCTGAGATCGTCTCGAATGATGAACTCCTCTTTAATCTGGGTATGGAATCCATCGAAAAAGATGCAGAAAAGGGGCGCCTCTATTTGCGACAGGTCATCGATTCCTTCCCGAAGAGTTTTTACGCTCAGAGGGCAAAATTGGCCATCGCCGATTCTTATTTTGAAAAGGGAGACGAAGGGAGCATGATCATAGCCGCATCTGAATATAGGGAGTTCATCTCTCTGTTCCCTCTCAGCCCATCTGCATCCTATGCCCAATACCAGATCGGGATGACCTTTTACAAAAAGGCCTTGAAACCCGGTCGAGACCAGACCAAAACAGAACGGGCTCTAGCCGAGTTTAAAAAAGTTATCACCACTTACCCGTTGAGTGACGAAGCCAAACAGACTGAGGAAAAGATCAAGGACTGTGAGGAACGATTGGCTGCACACACATTCAGTATAGGAGAGCTTTACTATAAACGAGCGGCGTACAAAGCATCGACAAGCCGCTTGATCGATATCCTCACGGCATATCCGAATTATTCAGAGATGGATAAAGTCTATTATTATCTTGCCGATTCTTATTACAAATGGAATAAGATCGAGGAAAGTATTCCCTATTTTCGGAAACTCATAACAGATTTTCCTCAGAGTAAATACGCAGAAAAAGCCACAGAAAGAATGCAGGAGATCGAAAAACGAACATAAAAGGGAAAACGTTTGAATTGTGAATCTTGTTTATTGTGGAGGTCAACATGAATTTAAAAAGCTGTATTTTCAGTGCCGTGCTGATAATGTTTGTATTTGCAAACCTGTCCTATACTCAAGAGGTGACGCCGGATTTTTCAGACGGCAAGAAGTGGAGCGTAGGTCTCGGATTTGAATACTTTAAGAGCACCATGAGCTGGGATGAGGATAGTCTTATCTCACCGCTCAAGTCATACCTG
The DNA here is from genome assembly GCA_013139435.1 of Candidatus Aminicenantota bacterium. Classification (GTDB taxonomy): domain Bacteria; phylum Acidobacteriota; class Aminicenantia; order Aminicenantales; family Aminicenantaceae; genus WTAW01. Next base: position 10,750 of record WTAW01000258.1, read on the forward strand.
ATGACTTTTCATGTCAACTATGAGATCTTGGATGGTTTGTATTTGGGGGGGATTTTCGGTTATGCGTCATCCGACTTTGAGTCTCTGACATTTCGAGAATTACCCATATCTTTGACAATGGACAAAGGAGCGATCGGAGGAATGCTTTTCGGCGCAGAGGCGATGTTTACCTTCTATGAAACTGACTATTTTGATTTCAGTGTTATGGGTCAGTATATCTACTACAATGGTGGAGAGAAGCAATGGGATATTCCGGGACTCGCAGTCGATGGGACTGCAACGGGAAAACCGAAATGGTCACGAGCAACCGTGGGCGTTTCTTTCAGATACTTGGCTGCAGAGCCTTTTCTTCCCTACTTGAATATCGCCTACAGCTCTCTCTCCGGAACCTTTGCGATGGAAGAATCCATCCAGACACTGAACAGGACAGAAGAAAAGAATATATCCGGTGTAGGGAGTCTTATGATCGGGCTTGGTGGAATTTATGATCTCTCAGATTCTCTCAGCCTCCTACTGGAAGCTGATTTTACACCTTATAGCGGTGGCGATAATTACGAGGGTGGTGTTGATTTTGGTGCGCTGCTCAGGATTATGTATTCATTCTAACGGAAACCGGAGGCGACTATGAAAAAGAAAAAAATTATTCTTTTAATAACCACAATACTTTTCCTGTCTTTGACAGTAAGTTTCAATAATGCCGAACAGGACAGACGAATCCGGAGAATCATTGATCCCACTCTCCAAGATATGCATGTATTAAAAGACGATTTTCGCTCAAGAGATAAACAGCAACGGTACGCATCCAGTGAGATCCTCGTCAAATTCAAGTCATCACTTTCTGAAAACGAAGTGGCGATTCTCATCGAAACATATCAATCCCGAACAATAAAAAAGATCCAAAAGCTTAATGTCTATCAGATCCAGATCCCAGAACACTACAGTGTGGAAGAAATGGTGTATGCCTTTGACCGAAACCCGGATGTGGAATACGCTGAACCCAACTATATCGCCCGTATAACAGCGACACCCAATGATTTGCTGTTCCAAGAACAGTATGCCCTCCACAACACGGGTCAGTCGATCGGCGTGCCCGGTAGTCCTTCTGGCACTGACCGGGCTGATATCAAAGCCCCTGAAGGCTGGGAAGAGACCAAGGGAACGGATTCGACTCTGATAGCCATTCTAGACACGGGTATTGACCTCGTCCATCCGGACTTGCAGAGCAAAGTTTTATCTGGAGGGAGAGATTTTGTCAATAACGACTTCGATGCTTCTGATGATCATTGGCATGGTACTCATGTCGCCGGAATCGCAGCCGCAGAGACGAACAACAATGAAGGGATTGCAGGAGTCGCTTGGAATTGCAAACTTCTGCCTGTCAAGGTGTTAGATCAAGATGGAGATGGGTACTACTCATGGATCGCGGAAGGGATCAGATGGGCCGCAGATAACGGAGCTGATGTCATCAACATGAGTTTTGGAGGCCCGAGTGAAGGCGGCATTTTGAGGGAAGCTTTGCATTATGCCAAAGCTGCCGGAGTAGTACTCGTTGCATCAGCCGGGAACGAGGATGATAGCGTGTATTATCCCGCGGCTTACGATGAGTACTGCATCGCTGTCGCAGCCACGGACTACAATGATGAAAGGCCATGGTGGTCCAATCCAGGACCAGAGGTCGACGTGGCTGCTCCAGGAGTCAGGATTCTCAGTTGTTCCCCGACCTGGTATTGGGGGCCTGGATCTTTCCCATACGGTTATGCAGAGGGAACCTCCCAGGCAGCCCCACATGTGACTGGTCTGGCGGCCCTGATCAAAGACCTCAAACCTTGGCTGCGGGTGGACGAGATCATGGATATCATCCGGTACACTGCCGAAGACGTCAACAGCGGGACTTCCCCTGGATTCGATGAATTCATCGGCTACGGCCGCATAAACATGGACAGGGCTCTAGTTCCCATCAA
>WTAW01000101.1 GCA_013139435.1 Candidatus Aminicenantota bacterium
TGGCTTTAAATCCATCTTTGCACACGATAAGGCCTTCTCCAGTGTTTTCTTCATCGATCTCTCCGATAAGCCCATGTTCAGCTTGCAGCAGAAACCAGGCGAGACGGTCTTCCCAGAATCGCTCCGCATAGCTGGACAGAAGGACTCTTCCATACCCACAGCCCAATTCAAGCACTTTATCCGATGGCTTGATCTTCGTCAGCACAAAATCAACTTCGGCTTCGAGATACTGTTTCACCCGCGGGGGGGCGATGGAATAACACAACTTGAGCCTCTCCCCTGAAAGCTTTTGAGAGTAATAGCTGTCTTCCTTGTCAACACCAATAGGCGGTGTTTTTGCTTCCTGGTCTGGATGGGCTTTGTATTTGGGAAAAGGGAAGATTTTTCGCCGTGTCTTCACCGTCTCTCCTTCAAGCATTAACGCCCATAGATATACTTCTGCTTATATCATAGCGAAAACATACGGTCAAATCGCAGACTCTACAGGGAAGCATCCTCAAATCCGTCTATCGTATTGAGGCTGCATATTTATCGAAGAACTCGACAATCTCTAAGAAACATGCTGGCCGCATTCTTGACATGAATGGCCATGCTCATCAAACCTAACTTATCCTATCTCAAGTGTCCGATAAAAACTAATCAAATCCCGATGATTTTATTCATTGGTCTGGTTCCCCTTCCACATAAGCAAAAATGAATTCATAAACTCTTATTGAATGCATCCGTAGAATAATTTAGCTGGATTATTCACGAGTCGAGGTTGCCGTGGCTGTGAGGAAGCGGTCCAAGAAGCTGTATAGCTCGTTCACTGTGATCTAGAAATTCGGTTATCATTGTAAGGAAAATTGTTTACAATAGGCAGGAAGCTATTTGAATAAAAAGGAGGGCTTAGATGTCTGATTGGCTCACAGAAAGGATCAAGCTCGGAAAAACAGACCTTGAGGTCGGCGGGCTAGGATTGGGCGCATCCTATGGTGCTCCAGCCAAAGCTTTCGAGGCTGCATTTGATGCGGGCTGCAACTATTTTTACTGGGGCGCACTGAGAAATAAAAAGATGGCAGAGGCGATCCGGAACATTGTTAAAAAGGGAAAACGCGACGACCTGGTCCTTGTCATTCAGGATTTCAGGCGGAGCCCGACGGGATTCGAGAAAAGCCTCACGCAAGGCTTAAAAAAGGTGGGACTGGACACCGCTGATGTGCTTCTGATCGGCTGGCGCAACAAGCCGCCCAAACCCAAGATTTTGGAGGCAGCAGAAAAACTCCGGGAACAAGGAGTATTCCGTTACCTCGGTCTCTCAAGCCACAAACGAACGCTCTTTCCCGAGTTGGCCAAAGATCCGCGCTACAACCTCTTCCACATCCGCTACAACGCCGCCAATCGCGGGGCTGAAGAGGACCTCTTTCCCCATCTTCCCGAAGAAAGGCCGGGAAATGTTATCTTCCAAGCCACAAGGCGGATGTCTCTCACAAAATCGAAAAAGATCCCTGCCGATGAAAAGCATCCAACAGCCGGAGACTGCTATCGTTTTGCTTTATCCAATCCTTTTGTGGATGTGGTCATCACCGGACCATCCAATGCCCAGCAGCTCGAAGAGAACATGGCTGAAGTTGCCAAAGGTCCGATGACAGAAGAAGAGCTGGAATGGATGCGACGCATCGGCGATTATGTCTATAGCAGATAGGAAGAATACCTGAATTATGCTTAATCTTTGGAGATTCCCATGGAACGATACAGTCTTGAGCTCATACGCAAACAGATCGTCGGAAACGACCTTCTTTTCGATACTCCCTTCGGGGAGCGACATCTTCTCTACGCCGATTACACAGCATCGGGCAGGGGTTTTCAGAAAATCGAGGAGAAGATCTGGAATATCGAAAAATCCTACGCAAACACGCACACAGAAGACGATTATTCCGGTAAATATTTGACGCAACTGCTCCACCAAGCTGAGTCAAAGATCAAAGAGCTGGTCAATGCTGGCCCCCACGGAAAGATCATCATGACCGGCTCAGGCACGACAGGCGCCCTAAAAAAGCTGCAAGAGGTCATCGGTGTTTATATTCCCCATGTTACTAGAGAGCGGATCAACAAATCTATCAGGGAGGCTGATAAAACCGAAAATAAAATTCTAGAAAGAATTGATAAAGATCGGCCCGTTGTTTTTATCGGCCCGTACGAACATCACACCAATGAGCTGATGTGGCGGGAAGCTTACGCAGAAGTGGTGGTCATCCCCTTCGACAGAGAAGGCCAGATCGACCTCGGGGAGCTTGAAAAACAACTCTCCGAAACAAAATATGAACACCGGTTAAAGATCGGTTCCTTCTCGGCAGGCTCCAACATCACCGGTATCAGGACGCGGGTGTATGATATTGCCAGGGTTTGTCACAAACATGGGGCTCTTGTGTTTTTCGATTTTGCCGCCGTGGCCCCCTATGCGGAGATCGACATGAACAGGGACAATCACTCTTATTTCGATGCCATATTCTTTTCGCCCCACAAGTTTCTCGGTGGACCGGGCACGAGCGGGATTCTGGTTTTCAACGAAAAAATCTACCGCAAAGACCTTCCTCCAACAACTGCAGGAGGGGGCACTGTCAGGTATGTCGGTTTTCAGGGGCATGACTTTGCCGAAGATATCGAAACCCGGGAGAAGGCGGGCACACCCCCTATTCTCCAGGCGATCAAAGCCGCCCTTGTCCTGGACCTCAAGGAAAAGATCGGGATCGACACGATCGAGGATATCGAATCCAAACATACAAAATATTTTATTGACCACTTGCGACAGATCAAAAACCTCGAGATCATCGGGGATGTGGCCTCCTACAGGAGGGGGGCCATCATGTCTTTCAACATCAAGCACAAAGACAAGATCCTTCACCCAAAGTTTGTCACCAAGCTTATGAACGACCTCTTCGGTATTCAATCACGAGCAGGGTGCAGCTGCGCGGGTCCATATGGCCACATCCTGTTGGGCATAAATGATGAAACCTCTGATAAATTAAGGAGCCTGATCCTCAAGGGCTGCGAAGGCATAAAACCCGGATGGGTTCGTGTCAACATCCACTACACGCTGAGCCAGGATGATATCGACTACCTCATCCAAGCCATAACATTCGTCGCCCGCTCTGGTCCTCTATTTCTCCAGAAATATTCATTCGATATGAGTACGGCTGAATGGATTTACAAGGGATTTGAGGAAAAAATCTCTGAATTTTCTATCGAGAATGATTTTGCACCAAAACACCTGAATCTTACGGATCTTCCTAAACTGCGAGCGTCCTATCTTGCTCAAGCAGAGAAGATCGTATCGGAGTTGGAAACACAGGAGGAAATGTCCTTTGTGCAGGACGACAAAGACATCGAAGAGCTAAAGTCTTTCTATTACATTCATAAGGACTGAACCATCGCTACCGCACCAAGAAGGAGTGCTCTGTCCCCTCTTCGCTCCGGTCCGTGGCCGGGGGTGGTTCTGGGGAAAGAGCAGAGATGGCATTCCGCAACTCCGGCGTCATATCGATCTCCAAAGACTTGATCGATCCTTCAAGCTGTTCCAGGTTTCTGGCGCCTATAATGGGAGCGGTCACCGCCGGATGACTGGCCACCCAGGCCACACCCAGGCTTGCCGGATGGCAATTATGCTGTTTGGCCAATTCTGTGAATCGTTCAGCCGTATCAAACATCCAGTCCGGACCATACCGTGTTTGGTAGATCTTGCTCTCGATCAGGCGCCCTGAATCTGGCCTCTTATTCAGACTGTATTTGCCGGTGAGGAGCCCTCCGCCCAAAGGGCTGTAAGGCGTAATTCCCAGATTCTCTGACTGGGCCATTGGCAGGATCTCCACCTCTGCCTGTCGTTTCACCAGATTGTACATAGGCTGAACGCAAACAAACCGCGCCCAGCCTTTCATGTCCGATAGGCCCAAGCCTTTTGCGACCTGCCACGCAGCAAAATTACTGGCACCGGGATAAAGGATCTTGCCCTGGCGGATAAGGTCATCCATAGCCTGGAGCGTCTCCTCCAATGGGGTGCGGGCATCATAACAATGGATGAAATAGATATCGATATAATCTGTGGAAAGCCGCCTGAGGCTATCCTCAACAGCAGTAATGATGTGCTTGCGTGAAGCGCCTCTGGCATTCACATCGGTGCTCGTTGGAAAAAAGCCCTTACTGGTGATGATGACTTCCTCACGGTAGTCTTTGATGAGCTTTCCCAGGATCTCCTCGGCAAGTCCGCCCTGGTAGACGTTGGCGCAATCAAAAAAATTGATGCCCTTCTCACGGCAGTAGTGGAACATTGCGGCAGACGTCTTTTCGTCCGCATCCCCTCCAAAAGACATGGTCCCAAAACA
>WTAW01000076.1 GCA_013139435.1 Candidatus Aminicenantota bacterium
AATCCATCAAGACTTAAATTCCCGGCTTCAAGCTCTAGTCCCTCACATCTCACAAAGCGATCGTCTTTGAAATTTGGATCTTGTACTTTTGGGATGTTACCTATGGTGGGAGGGAATGGCGAGGGACGGAATTGAACCGCCGACGCAGAGATTTTCAGTCTCTCGCTCTACCGACTGAGCTACCTCGCCATCTAAGCGAAAAATTTGATTCTAAGTATAATTTTCCGTGGAATCAATGTCAATTGTTTTCTGTTGTGTGAGACCTTACGGGCAAATTGAAATAGGCCAGGCATTGTGATATTCTTTTCGAGTGGAGGTTAACCTGAATGGGAGAAAAAGAGTTAAAGAAGACTTTGATGCAGGAAAATCAAGAATTTAAAGCAGTTGTTGAACTGCATCAGAAATATGACGATGAATTGGAGAAACTCGAGTCAATAACTTATTTATCCGAAAGTGAAAAACTCAGAATCAGAGAACTGAAGAAAAAAAAGCTTGCGCTCAAGGATAAGATGTATGTCATGATGACGGAATACAGGAAGTCCTCGAAATAATCCCAGCGCCTCAAAAAAGATGAATACAAAAAAAGGATTCAGGCTTGCCCTTGTTGGGCCAGATACGTTTCGTGGAAAAGAATTGACGAGTCTTCTCAACAAAAGAAAGATTCGCATCAGCGAAATGGAATTTTATGATTCAGGCATCGAAGAGGAATTCAGCAAGCTCACACAATTCCGGGGAGAGCCCAAGGCCGTTCATCCCCTGGATGAAAATGCGTTCGAGGGGATCGATCTCGCTTTTTTGGCTGCAAACCCAAAGACGAACCGTAAGTTTGGCCCGATAGCCTCTAAGAAAAAGACTTGGGTGGTAGATTTGAGTGAGACATTTAACAGGGATGGGAAAGTGCCTCTTGTTGTTGCAGGCGTGAATAATAGCATTCTGCAGAAGAAAAAACATGGTGTTGTCGCCAACCCTCATCCTGTGACCATATTCCTCTCTCATCTTTTTTATCTCTTGCAACATCATTTTGGCCTGGAAGAGGCGGATGCGACTGTGTTGCAGCCCGTATCTGCCTTCGCTGTTCCGGGAATAGAGGAATTGGCAAACCAATGTTTTGATGTGCTCCGCGGCAGCCAGATCGAGAAGAGGATTTTTAAAACACAGATTGCTTTTAATCTACTTTCCCAGACGGATGAAGTCAATTCCAATGGATTGACCACGACCGAGGAAGAACTCATTTCTGAATTAAAGCGGATTTTTGACAAGAGTGAGTTGCGACTGGCCCTCTCTCTCATTCAGGCCCCTGTCTTCCACACATATTCTATTATGACTCGGTGTCAATTAGAGAAAGAGGCGTCGATTCCTGATTTAGAAGAGCTGTTTAAAAATGCGTTAAATTTTAAACTGGGGTCTTCAATCCCCTCTTGCCCCGCCTCGTCAGTGGCTGTTTCAGGAAAGGATCAGATTTATATCGGAAGGATAAAGAAGGATGAATCCTTCCCAAGAAGTTTTTGGATCTGGACTGTTGCTGACAATCTGACACGGGGTTCATCCGTAAATGCGCTTGAAATTGCAGAAGAGATCTTATCTGCTTCACCAAACTGAAAAATGCGAGAGATTCTGAGGCTTTTAAACATCACATTAGAGGAGAAGCGGAGGCTCCTCCTCTTCTTTATCTGTTCTATATTTGTTGCGTTTTTTACTTATGGTTTCGTCAATTTGATTCAACCCATCTTGGACAATATGCTCAACTATGAGTCACAGACGGCCACGCAGAAAACCCGGCTAATGGATTATGTGTTTCAACACCTTCACATCTCCCAACAAGATATTTACTGGGTCCTTCCCCTCTTGGTCGTTATTGTGATCTTCGGAAAGGGGTTGTTCACCTTCCTGTCAACCTTGATCATGAAATCGATCGGACATCGTGCATCGAAAAAACTCCGAGATGAGCTTTTTGAACATCTCATCTACCAGTCCACGGATTATTTTGATCAGAGGTCTACGGGTGAGATCATGTCCAGAGTGACCAGTGATGTGGATAAGATCCAACAGGCCGTATCGGGTAGCATGGGGGACTTTATTCGAGAAGTAATTGTCCTGGTTGCGCTCCTCCTTTACATCTTTTATACGGATTGGCGTCTCGCTATCGTTGCCTTTGTGATTGCCCCCCTGGCTGCCATTCCACTCGCGATCTTCAGTCGAAAACTCAAAAAGCGCGGGAAACAAAGCCAGGCCCGAATGGCTGGAATCTATGAACAGCTCTATGAAAGCATAACAGGAAGTAAGATCGTCAAAGCTTTCACGATGGAACGGTTTGAACTGAAAAAATTCTATGGGGCGACAAAAAGCTTTTTCAAATCCAGTATGCGGCTTGCCAGGATAGAGAGCCTATCTTCACCATTTATGGAGTTTATAGGGGGGGCTGTGGGAGCATTTGTCCTCTATGTGGGGATGCGGAGGATCACCGAAGGGTACATCAGTCCTGGTGATTTCGGGTCTTTTGTTGTCGCAATCTTTTACTCGTACACACCTATCAAAAGAATGAGTCGGGCCAATAATGTCATCCAACAGGGAGTTGCCAGTTATGAGAGGATACAGGATATCCTTGAGAGCAAACCCAAGATCGCCGATCATCCAAAGGCCTTTCCGCTTCCACCTGTCAAGGGGAAAGTCACATTCGAAGATGTGTCCTTCAGTTATAATGAAGCTCGACCCGTTCTCTATGATGTTAGCTTCGAGGTCAATCCCACAGAAATGGTGGCTGTTGTCGGATTAAGCGGTTCTGGAAAGACAACGATCATCAACCTCCTCTCTCGCTTCTATGAAGCCACTTCGGGCGAAATAAAAATCGATGACATTAATATCAGTGAAGTGACACTAACATCTCTCCGTTCTCAGATCGGCTTGGTGACCCAGGAACTTATCCTCTTCAACGATTCGATCTGTAACAACATTGCTTATGGGTTGGAGGAGATGCCTTTTGAGAGAATCGAAGGAGTAGCTAAAGCGGCCATGGCCCATGACTTTATTCAGGAACTGCCTGAGGGTTATGACACTCAGATAGGGGAGAGGGGTGTTCTGTTGTCCAGCGGGCAGAGACAGCGGTTAGCCATTGCGAGGGCGCTTCTCAAGAATCCACCGATTCTCATCCTGGATGAGGCCACGTCTGCCCTTGATTCTGAATCGGAACGACTCATCCAGATCGCCATGACAAACGTTATGAAGGACCGGACAACATTGGTCATCGCCCATCGTCTCTCAACGATTCGGAATGCAGACAAGATAATGGTGGTGGATAAAGGAAAGATCGTTGAGGTCGGCACGCATGATGAACTCTGTCAAGTGGATGGCATTTACAAAAAACTGTATGATCTTCAATTCCCCGAAGAAAAGGAAGGACTCTCATGATCTTTAGCATGACCGGCTTTGCAGAAAAGACCTACGAATCTAAAACCCTCTCGGTTAAGATCACCATCCGCACCTTGAATCACCGATTCTTTGATTGGAATTATCGCGGCTTCCCGATCAAGGATATGGAACAGCGGATGAGAGCCGTTTGTCATAAGACGATCAGGAGAGGAAGAGTCGACGTAAGCTTTGACATCCAATTCGTTGATCCTTCAAAGTGGGACATTCAGATCAATGAGGGATTGTTAGCCGATATTTTGAATTCTTTGGATGAAGTGTCTGCAAAGATATCCCAGAACGTATCGTTCAAGGTAGAAAACCTGTTCAGCCTCCCCCATGTGTTTGAGCTCAAAAGGAAGGATCTCACCCAGGAAGAGGCACACTTTCTGCTGAGATGTTTCGAGACAACGTTGGATGATCTTGTCAGGAGTCGCTCGAGAGAGGGAAGAGAGCTGAAGAAAGAGATGCAGTCCCACAGCAGGAGCATTGGGCAGGTCCTGCCCAGAATAGAAAAATTGGCAAAAAAACAGCCTTTCCATATTCAGGAGAAATTGAAAGAACGATTAATGGCCCTTGGGAATGAGGTGGCTCTGTCGGAGGATAAGCTGTTGGAGGAAGTCGCGCTTATTGCCCAGCGGTATGACTTGCGAGAAGAGATAGAACGATTGAAATGCCATCTCAGTTATTTCCGCGAACTTCTGGCTACGAAGGACAGTACGCCTCTCGGTCGAAAAATGGATTTTGTGATCCAGGAAATGTACCGAGAGACGAACACGATCAACTCAAAGTCTCAAGATATCGCGATTACGCAGGAGTGTCTGCAATTGAAAAGCGAGCTGGAGA
>WTAW01000148.1 GCA_013139435.1 Candidatus Aminicenantota bacterium
CACATGGTCGGCTGACTGCCCAACTCCTCATCAGACAAAGGAAGCTTCGCGCATGCTATCTTGATAATCGGATCCTTACGAAGATCATTCGAATCATTGGCATCCTCATATCCAGAAGCAATCTGAAAAACCCTTTGCGAAAAAAGCTCTAACAGATCATGGATTACATAACTTTTGTGACGGCGATCACGCAAAACATTAGCCATCCGGCGAATAATCCCATGTTTGGCTTCTGTTTCACGAAGAAAAAGCAATCCAGCGTCAGAACTGACTTCGCCTCCATCAAAATCAACCTCGATTTTTTTCCCCGAAATGTCTTTAAAAAGAAGCAATTGTTTGGTAAACTTTGTCATGGCTGTTTCCTCTTCTTTTTGACTCTAACGTATTATATATCAATACGTTATGAAGGGAAACAGCTTTTTTTATGAATTATCCAGGTCTACCAGGTTGGGCCTTAATGTTTTCCATAGGGATTATTTCTATTTTTCTCTCTAAATTAATAGTCATTGGAGGGAAAAATCCAGTTGAACCTGTCGTGTTTGCAATAATCTTGGGAATAATTATTAGGAATATTGGCTTGATACCCGATGTATTCAATTCAGGAATAAAAAATTTTGAAAAGGTTTTAATATTAGGAATAATATTGATTGGTGCTTCACTGAATTTCAAGAATATTGGTTACCAGAGCGGGGATATATTAATCATAATATTGATAACTATGGTATTTGGTTTTCTTCTTATTTATATGTTTGGAAAAATTTTTAAGCTGCCTACATCGCTAGGACTCCTTCTCGCAGTAGGCACCACAATTTGTGGTGGTTCCGCGATCGCTGTGACTGCGCCAATCATCGAGGCTAAAGAAGAGGAGACGAGTTATGCCATCGGTACTATCGCTCTTTGGGGGCTCTTTGCATTAATTTTTTATCCAAAAGTGGCACAGCTCCTTGCTGTGGCGGATATAAACTTTGGAATTTTTGCTGGAACAGCTATTCACTCAACACCTCAGGTCGTTGGAGCAGGTTTTATGTTTTCAGATCTTGCAGGCAAAACTGCAACGGCCGTAAAACTTGTCCGGAATGTATTTATTATCCCTATAGCCTTTTTGTTGGCTTTTTTGCATTCAAAGAAAAGAGATAGTAATGATGTAAATAAAGTGAGCAACAATAGAATGAATGTTACTAAGGCTTTTCCTTGGTTTTTATTCGGCTATTTTATCCTGGCTGGGCTAAATACCCAAGGTTATTTTTCCCCTGACGGAGTTGCCGCCTTTAATACTGCAGGAAAATTATTCATATTGTTGGGATTGGCAGGAGTAGGTCTCAATACAAACATCAAAGCCATTAAAAAAGTTGGAATTAAACCACTGATTTTAGGCTTTTTAGGATCAGCGTTTGTTGCCATATGCAGCATTGTTATGATCAATATTGTCCTTTAAGAAGTACAAAATAGATCATTTTATTTCGCAACTCTCTTTAAATCAGAAATTTATCAGAATTCACAACCTTTTTCTTTCATTATTGATGGGGCGACGGTACTATCCAATGCCCTTGTCAACTCGTGCAGAAAAAGGTATCTTTAATAAGCGAAAATCAGAGGTATTAAAACGAGAGTGAGGTGGAAAGCTAATGAATTACGGATGCCAGTCCAAGGTCGGTGAGATCAAGTGCCTTTTGTTGAAACACCCGCTGGATGCCTTTGTTGATCAGAAGAACATAGATGAGCAATGGATGGACCTCAATTACTTAGGCCGTCCTGATTTTGCGAAAGCAGTCAGAGAGTATGAAGACTTCGTGGCTCTCCTCCAAAAATTCGTGCCCGAAATTCATTATCTGCCCAAAAACGACAAAACTGGCCTTGATTCCATCTACGTGCACGATCCGGTGATGATCACTGAACGAGGGGCCATCCTCTGCCGGATGGGGAAGGGAAAACGTGAGGGAGAACCCTCAGCCACAGGGGAATTCCTCAATGATCTCAATGTTCGCATTCTGGGTGTAATTGACGATCCTGGCAAGCTTGAGGGTGGGGATGTGGTTCAATTTGATGAACGGACTCTAGCCGTGGGACAGGGTTACCGAACCAACGCCGAGGGAATCCGGCAGCTCAGAGAACTGACCAGAGATTTTATCAAAGAATTGGTGGTTGTGCCCCTCCCGCATTGGAAAGGTCCCCAGGATGTCCTTCATCTCATGTCTTTTATCAGCCCAGTGGACCAAAATTGCGCTCTGGTCTACTCTCGGTTAATGCCCGTGCCTTTCCGGGAATGGTTGCTTCAAAGAGGCCTGACACTCATAGAAGTGCCGGATGTGGAGTATAAGACGATGGCCTGTAATGTGCTCGCTGTTGCTCCTCGGAAATGTATCATGCTTGTGGGGAATCCTCGCACAAAACAACTCCTCGAGGACGCCGGAGTGGAAGTCTGGGAATATTCCGGGGAGGAAATATCAGGGAAGGGTGCGGGCGGTCCTACCTGCCTCACACGCCCTCTCCATCGAACGAGCTAAGTTCTAGCTATTGAATCCACAGAATACTCAAAATTAAGTTTTCCCGATGGATTTGAGTTTCGTGAAAACAGAGGAATCTTTGTCGAGCCTGTGGTCTACTTGGAGATCGATGTGTATTCTTTGGGCACCCATATCCACTAATACTTTATGGGTTTTCTCCACGAGTTCAAAAAGAGTTCTCAGGTCTGGTGCTTCGATAGTCGTCGCCATGCCGCCTGTGTAACTCTTCAGGCCAGAGTTCTCGATTACTTTTACCACTTCCTTAACATACCTACTGACGGAAGCCCCTTCACTCGTGGGAAAAATTGCCAATTCACCGATGATCATTTTTCACCTCCTCGGTCGAAAAAACTCAGAGCATCTGACATCTTTCTTTGACCTTCTCGAGCTCTGCTTCTGCATCTTCGATCAAGAGCTGTATGGCATCCTTGAGTGGCCGGATCTGATCGACCAGCCCGACACTCTGCCCTGCCATCAAAGAGCCCATCTCCACATCCCCCTCCTTCACTGCACGACGGAGGGCTCCTGTCCAGTAAGCTTCCACCTGGTACTGCGCTTCTGAATGAGAGATCTCTTTTCTCTTTC
>WTAW01000144.1 GCA_013139435.1 Candidatus Aminicenantota bacterium
CCCATGACGAGATCGGCAATCTCGCCAACAGCTTCAACAACATGAGTGCGCAGCTTCTTCTCATCAAAAAGCGCATGGAGGAAGCCAGCAAGAAATTGATCCATGCAGAGAAACTGGCGTCCATCGGGCGTTTATCAGCCAGCATCGCCCATGAGATCAGGAATCCATTGACCTCTGTCAAGCTCAACGTCCAAAAAATTTCAGAGAGCGAATGTTGGGGAGAGGTCGAGAAAGGACATCTGGAAATTTGCCAAGAAGGGATCGAGCACATCGAGATTTTCATCAAGGAGCTTCTGAATTTTACCCGCGTCTCTGATCTGAATTTCTTGCAATTCCCCATGGAGCAGGTCATCGACAGTTCACTCAAGATGATCGCAGATTCGTTGGAGTTGAAAAATATCCAGGTTAAGAAGGTCTATCAGAAGGGACTGCCTCCTGTCTTTGTGGATGGCGATAAAATGAGGTTGGTGATCGTCAACATCCTCCGCAATGCCTATGAGGAGCTGGATGAGGGAGGCGAGATCGACATAATCCTCTCTTTCCAGGAAGAGGAAGAAGATAGGAAGATCAAGATTGAGATCACTGATAATGGGACTGGCATCGCGGAAACTGAGTGGGACAATATCTTTGAGCCTTTTTACACGACAAAATCAGCTGGCATCGGGTTGGGTTTGGCCAATGCGAAAAAAATTGTGGAACAGCACAATGGATCCATTCGGATCTTAAAGAAAGAAGGAAAGGGAGCATGTTTTGAGATCCTTATTCCTTGTGGGGAAGAACAATGAAATCGATCCTAATCATTGATGATGATCCTTTGATCAGGAAAACACTCTCGTCGCATCTTGCCAAGGATAAATTTGAGGTCCTAATGGCTGAAGATGGTGGAGAAGGGCTTGAACAGTATGAACAGTGCCTTCCAGATCTCGTTATCCTCGATATCCGCCTTCCGGACATGGATGGCTTGGAAGCGTTGCGCTTGATCAAAGAAAAAAACAAAAATGCCAGTATTATCATTATGACGGCGTACGATGATATGAAAACCACTGTGGATGCCATCAAATTAGGGGCATTCGAGTACCTGGTGAAGCCACTGGATCATGTCGAGCTGGACCTGACTATCGCAAAAGCTTTCCAAGTGCAGAACTTGGAAGATAAACTCAGTTATCTTGTCGAGGAAAAACAGAAGGAATACACCATTGATAATATCATTGGCCGTTCGCCCCAGATGAGAGAGGTCTTCAAGTTGATAGGATCTGTGGCCCCGACCCGCACGAATATTCTCATCCAGGGTGAGAGCGGCACCGGGAAGGAATTGGTCGCCAAAGCCATCCATTACAACAGTCCCTTCAATCGGGAACCCTTCATCGTGATCAACTGTTCCGCCATTACGGACACGCTCCTGGAGAGTGAACTCTTCGGACACGTAAAGGGGGCGTTTACCGATGCCGTGTGTGAGACAAAAGGAAAGTTCGAGATCGCAGGCAAAGGGACTCTTTTTCTGGATGAGATCGGAGATGTGTCGTCGAGCCTCCAGTCGAAGCTGCTCCGAGTGATCGAAACCCGGGACTTCATGAAGGTCGGGGGGGAAAAAGTCCTCAAAACAGAGGCGAGGATCATTGCGGCCACAAACCAGAATCTGAGGGCATTGATCGAGAAGGGCACCTTTCGGGAGGACCTCTACTACCGCCTTAAAGTTGTGGTGATCCAGCTGCCCCCTCTGCGTTCGAAAAAAGAAGATATTCCGGAGCTTGTTGGGTATTTGCTGGAGAAAATAAACAATGAACTCCGCAGGAATGTCAAAAAAGTTCCTCCTCCGGTGATGGAAATTCTGAAAGAACACACGTGGAGAGGGAATGTTCGAGAGTTAGAGAATGCCCTGACCCGCGCCGTCATCTTGGCTAAGGGGGATGTCCTCCTCGAAGAGAATCTGCCGCTGGAAGGGGCTGAGAAAAAGATCCTTCCGAGAGAACTCGTCCCGATAAAGGATGTGGAAATGAATTATATCCAGCATGTCCTCACAGAAATGAGGGGAAACAAGACCAAAACGTGCCGAATACTCCAGATCAGCCGGCCAACTCTCGACAAAAAAATCAAAGAATATGATCTGAAAATCTAGCACTTTTTCCTTTTTTAGAGCACTCCCCAACGGGTATGTAAACGCATTTTACCCCATGTAAATTATTTTATCCGGCCTAGAGGAATGAATTTGTCCCGGCGTTTTCCTTTTCCCCTGGAGAGTCCAAAAAATTGTTCAAATGGCACGAAATCTGCATGAGAAAAAGAATGTTCGAAGGAGGAAAGCAGAATTTGCTCAGGATGAAAAAAATGCAAGAAAAAAAAATAGTGATTGTGGACGACGACGACAGCATCAGGAAGACCTTCTTCATGATCCTTCATGATAATTATAGAGTCTATCTGGCCAAGGATTCGAAGGAAGCTTTGCACCGGTTCAAGAAAACCAATGTGGATTTGATCATTGCCGATCTGAAATTACCCGATATCAGCGGCCTCGAAATGATTTCCAGGTTCAGGGAAGCCGGATACAAAGGTGAGGCGATCTTGATATCTGGCTTTGCCGATATGATCGACATGGACGAATTGAACCGTCTATCTATCGGGCATTTTTTCGTTAAACCGTTAGATCTCAATGTGCTGAACCATTCCATAGAATATCTTCTGAATGGGAAGCACAACAAGGAAAACAGGGTATAGGAATAACCAACATGCCAAATGCAATACGGAGATTGGATGAAAGTGTAAAGACTAGCGGAATGACGTACATCCATCCAGCCTGGTACTCCTTTATCAAATACTGCGAATCCATGAGGTATGGTGAGATCGATAGACTCAAGATCCAGGATGGTCTCCCTATGCTGGCCGAAGAGGTGAAGAAGAAAATAAAATTTACGGGATAAAAGAGGAGATACAATGGCTACAGAAAACGTACACACAGACCAAAGTGTTCCCCCAATCGAAAGAGCGATCGGTATGGCATACTATGAGACGGAATCAGCCGAAAAGATAAGCCCTGAGTATCTCGATGAATGGAAAGAGAGGACTTTCCGCAAGGAGGTTTTTGAGCTTTTCATTGAGTATTTTTGTATCCGACAAAGAGTCCCCTTCAAAGAACTCATTGGCAGTGTGGAAAAGAGCATTTTGATTCGAACCCTGTCGCAGTGCAAGGGATGTCAAAAAAGTGCCGCAAAATTTCTGGGCATCAAATACACTACGCTGAACGAAAAATTAAAAAGATACAACATCAACTTCGAAAAAAAACCGTTTTGAAAAATCTGCGCCGCTGATATATACTTTTTGATTCCCCTTTGGAGCCAAAGGATGAAATGTCTCAAACGATATCGGTGGCAAATTTTTGGTTTTGCGCTAGTTTTGTTTTTGATGCCCCTGGTCATGCGCACAGAAATTTCTTGGATTGGGGAACCAGGAAAACCAGCAAATGAGGCCTTTCATCGTGAAGGATCGAGCGAAGGAACAGGGGATGTCTCTGAGACCTGGATGGGTGTTTACATGCAAGGTGTCAAGGTCGGATACAGCCACAGCAAGGAATTTGATCTTGTCCGAGATGGCAGAACATACCAGAAGAGTATCCAGGAGTCTTGGATGAGAGTCTCGCGGTTGGGGGGCAACCCGGTAGAAATATCAACGAAACAAGATTCTCTCTATGACGCGGAGAGAAATCCTGTGGAGACGACCATCCGGACAAAGCTCTCACAGAATGAAACAGTCATAAAAGCCGAAGTCATGCCCGGTAAGATCGTTTTTTTTGTCGGAGGCAAACTCACCAAAGAATTGTCTTACAAGGAGAAATTTGATTTTGGCGTTCCTTTTGATGTGATCATCGAAGACAATGGGCTGATCGCTGGGATGGATTACACGTTCAAGATCCTGGAACCGCTCACCCAATCCCTTATCGACATCTCTTTTAAAGTCTTACAGAAGGAATCCGTCCTAATCCTGGGAGAACACGTGTCTCTGTGGCATGTCCGCACAAAGATGACCGAAGTCTTTCCGATAGTCGTGGACGAATGGATCGATGAAAAAGGGGACGTTTGGAAGTCCGTCAGTGACGCGGGATTTCTGCAAACGACCTCTATCCGCATGCCGAAAGAGAAGGCGTTAGAGCTGTCTGATAAAAATTTGGATATTGCCTTTTCTGTGTTGATCGAGTCGAATGTAGAGTTTGCCCATGCTCAGAAGGTTCAAAAAGTCACTTTTAAAGTCAGTGGAATTCCTCTCGAGAAGATCAAAGATCTTCCATTTGATGGGGTAAGTCAGATACTTTTAGAGATCAAAGAGGACCACGCTCTTATTCAAACACGATCGCTGGTGTACACTGGAAAGAAAGCCATACCTTTTCCAGTCAAAGGGGAAGCGTTCGCCAAATATTTGGCCTCCACAACATTTTGTCAGTCCGACGATATTGAGGTCGAAAAGATCGCCAAGGACATCGTTGGGGACGAACGAAATTCTTGGGTGGCGTCAAAAAAGATCGCCGAGTGGGTGAGTCGTGAGATGGAGCCGAACTACGATGTGGGATTCGCTTCAGCTAAAGAGATCCTTGAAAATCGCGAGGGCGACTGCTCTGAGCATACTGTGTTGATGGTGGCTCTCTGCCGTTCTGTGGGGATTCCTGCGAGAGCCGCTGTTGGTGTCATGTACGGACAGGGGATTTTCGCCTATCACATGTGGCCTGAGGTCTATGTGGGCGAGTGGGTGGGATTGGATGCCAAATGGTTGGCCGTGGATAAACAGAGCGGTGAGTATTATACTGACGCCACACATATTAAATTGGGCGACAGCGCCCTGGATGTTGGGATTTTCCAAGATATGGGTCAGGCCATGTCAGAAGTCATCGGGAAGATGAAGCTTGAAGTCTTGGAATACATCGAGGATAAATAGGACCTCTTTAAGCCGCGCGTTCGTTTTTGTCCTGTTGTATATATTATTTACACGCCGATTGGTTTTTTCCTCTTTCCATTCTGACTTCTTGAGGAGATGCATATCCCGAATTTGGCATAAATTTTGCTGACAAACAATTGTGTGAGGACATTTTATCCCTAGTTGGCGAAATTTATTCTGGTTGAAGAGTAAAAAAGAACAACCAGGGGGATCTTATGAGTAAAAAAATTCTTTTGATACTTCTGCTGTTAATCATTTTTTTCTTTATGTTTTTATCATCTATCCATCCTTCTTTAACCTTCTAGCGAGAGGGTCGTCGGTGTTTTCCTCACCCTCTCGCCTTCCTCTCATTTCGTTCTCCCAATATATGTAGGGACCGTTTCCCAAACGGTCCGTTCGGGGAACGAACCCTACAATAAAAATACTATGCGTATGCCCTTTTTAGAAATATGTCTTTTGGCATCGGATGCATTTCCAAATCCGTGATGTCATGAATACTCAATCGCGCTCTGTGGAGAGAAGTGGTATAATCGTCTGGATCATGAAGGTCTATCTGGATTGTTATCCGTGTTTCTTCCAACAGGCACTCAACACTGCCCGGATGATCACAGACGATGAAGAGACGATCCATCAGATCTTGCTCGAGGTGAATGCTCTCCTGCCAGAGATCTCGGGCGATGTCACTCCTCCAGAGATCGGCCGCCAGGTCTACAGGATCGTCTCTAGATTGACCGGTATTCAAGATCCTTACAAAGAGATCAAGCAAAAGTGCACACAACAAGCTCTGGCTCTTTATCCGGATTTGAAGGAGAGGGTGCGATCGGCTGATGATCGTTTGAAAACGGCTATACGGATCGCCATTGCTGGAAATGTGATCGATTTTGGGTCCAACATACCTTTTGACATAGAGAAAGATGTCGGATTCATCCTCAGCCAGAAGTTTGCTATTGATCACTACGATGTCTTCAAGACGGCATTGACCCGGGCTAAAAGTGTACTTTACGTCGCTGACAATGCTGGAGAAACAGTGTTTGACCGCGTTCTTATTGGAGAGCTCGAGAAACCTGTGACCTATGTGGTTCGGGAACATCCGATCATCAACGATGCTGTTCGGGAGGATGCCATCGCCGCCGGCTTAGATAAAGTTGCAGACATTATCTCTTCGGGTGTCGATGCACCGGGCAACATCTTGCGCCTGTGCTCGAATGATTTCTTCAAGATCTATGAAGCTGCAGACTTTATTATCAGCAAGGGGCAGGGCAACTATGAAGGGCTGTCTGAGGAAAACCGTCCCATCTTTTTTCTCTTGAAAGTCAAGTGCCCTGTTATTGCCAAACACATCGGCGTCAAACAAGGGAGCATCATTCTTAAAAAATCAAAGTTCTTCGACACGTTTCCTGCTTTGTGATTCCCAGAGTGGAAAGATTTGCACTTTTATTTTTTCTATTATAATATCCGTATAAATCCATTTGAGAATTTTTTCCTAAATCTTTGAAAGGAGGACTCATGGGAAAAAAAATAGGCCGGAGAGAATTCATAAAAAAGAGTGCCCAATATGGCCTGACTGCAGCAGTCGGAGGGAGTGCACTCAGTCATTTGGTTCATGCCCCCTCGGCTTTTGCAACGGCCCACGAAGGGCACGGTATTGCTGTGGTTGAAGGTGTGGACTATTTTGCGAGCACGTTCAAGGCTGTTGAACTCCTCGGAGGGATGGATCATTTCGTCCCGAAGGGCTCGAGGGTGGCCATTCTTCCCAATGTCCAGAGGTGGCATCCGGGGACTTTCACAAAGCCGGAGATCGTACGCGCGATCGTTCAGATGTGCAAAAAAGCGGGCGCCAAAGAGGTCAACTGTCTTTCGTGGCTAGGGATGGACAATTGGGAAAAAGCTGGCTTAGCCTCTGTGCTGAAAGAAGAGGGTGCAAACTTGAAGCTAGTCGAAAGTAAAGAGGCCAACTTTAAGCCCGTGAAAGTTCCAATGGGCAAAGCCCTCAAGGAAGCCATGATCATGAAAGAGTTTTTCAACAACGATGTCTTTATCGATATCCCCATCACGAAGGACCACGCGGGAAATAAATTCACGGGGACGATGAAGAACATGATGGGCCTGAATTATCCCACGAACAACAGAGAGAATTTCCACAGACCCGGCTGGAAGACAGACATCAACGACATCAAACACCTCGACCAGTGCATAGCCGACCTCAACACAATCTTTTTGCCGGCCCTATGCGTAGTGGATGCCACAGAGTTTATCATCACCAATGGTCCGATGGGGCCGGGAGAGATCACCAAGCCTCAGCAGGTTGTTGCCGGTGTTGACAGAGTGGCGATGGATGCCTATTGCTGCACACTGTGGGGATTAGAAGCCGAGGATCTCTTCCAGATCAAGATGGCGCAAGATCATGGGCTGGGCCACATGGACCTGAAGAAAACGAAGATCAAAAAGGTTAAGATCTAGCACGAACAATCGGCAAACAGTTCACATAATTAAGGGAGGAGGACTATTCTATGGATAGGATCACTCAGGAAGTCAAAAATAATTTTAGGGGCCATTCCAGACGGGATTTTGTCAAGTATTGTCTTACGGGATCGACTCTCTCGATTGCGGCTTTGAGCAAATTGAATGCCTCTGTGTATCAGAGCATCAAGTCTCTGAACACCAAATACATCGAGGATGAATCGCCGGATGGAGTGTATTGGAGTGCGGTTCAACGGCATTTCCTTTTCCAAGAGGGAGTCATCATGATGAATAACGGGACGGTGGGTCCCATGCCCAAGCCGGTGTTCAACACCCTGATGAAGACCTTCAAGGTCCAGGTCACCAATCCTTATGATGTGTATAACTATATCCCTACAAAGAAAGAGGAAGTGCGCAGAAAAATCGCCGGATTCATCAATGCAGACCCGGAAGAGGTGGCCATCACCCGGAACACCACCGAGGGGCTCAACTTTGTGGCCAACGGGATGGATCTGAAAGAGGGAGACGAGGTCATCCTCTCTACGATGGAGCATCCCGGAGGAACACACCCATGGAACCTCAAAGAGAAGAGATACGGCGTAAAGATTGTGTATGTTCCCATCGGACTACCTCCGGCCAGTGTGGATGAGTTTGTCGGCGGGTTTGAAAAGGCCATCACTCCCAAGACAAAGGTCATCAGCATCAGTCATACAGTCTACATATCCGGCCTTATTTCACCCCTGAAAGAACTGTGCACAATGGCTCACGCAAAGGGAATACTTGTTCTTGCCGACAGCGCACACGGGATCGGAATGCTCGATCTCGACATGAAGGAGATGGATGTCGATTTCTTTGCCACCAGCCCGTACAAATGGCTGGGCGCGCCCACGGGTGTTGGTGTGCTCTATGTCAAGAAGGAACATCTGGATAAATTGTGGGCCACCCTTGCCACTAGCGGATGGGATAATTCCGAAAGCGCAAGGAAATTTGAAGCGGTGGGACAGAGAGCGGATGCATTAACTATCGCCCTGGGAGAAGCCATTGATTTCCAAAACCACATTGGCAAGCCGCGGATCGAAAGACGGATCAAAACGCTGGCCGGGTATTTGAAGAGAGAGCTCAAAAAGATTCCGGGTGTCAGACTGCACACATCCCAAGATTTCTATATCAGTGGAGGATTGACCGCATTTTCTATCGAAGGTGTAGAACCGAAAAAGGTTGTCGATTATGTCCGTGAAAAATACAACATCGTAATCAGGACCGTGGGGAATAAGGACAAAGGCACGTATGGTCTGCGGGTTTCCACTCACATTTTCATTGCTCAAAAGCACGTGGACATGCTCCTGGAGGGAATCCAGCATTTAGTTAAACGCAAAGTCTGATAGCAACCACCCCCCCCATTCCCTTTTTGGGAATGGAACATTAATGTGTCACATCAAACCTTATTCGTCTGTTGACGTATATATTCTAAGTCCTTAACGACGACAACATATGGTTAGGTCAACCTGGCCAAATTATGTAAGCTGATTGAAAATCAAATTCTTGGTCCCATAAGGGTACAAGGAAAATGTGAAAAAATGTGTCGAATAAGAGCAGCCTGGGTGATACTTGTTGTCTTTCTCTTTTCCTCCCTCCTTTTCTCCGAACAGCCTGAAGAACGTGAGGTTAAAGCTATCAGAGCTTCGGAGCCCATCACAGTGGATGGAAAACTCGACGACCCGGCATGGCGATCAGCACATGTTATCACCAGCATGACCCAAAGAGAGCCCAGTGAAGGAGATCCCAGTACAGAATCAACAGAGATCCGTATCCTTTATGATGATGAGTATTTTTACATCGGAGTTATCTGCTACGATAGCCAACCGGACAAGATCGTGGCCAGTGAGATGCGGCGGGATGCCCCTCTCCAGGACGATGACTATTTCGAGATCTATTTGGATACCTATCACGACCACCGGAACGCGGCCTATTTTATGACAAACCCTCTAGGAGCGCGGCGGGATGCATTGATCAGAGAGGAGGGTAGCCGGATCAACTGGGATTGGGATGGGTTGTGGCATTCCAAGGTCCAGAGAGATGATCGGGGTTGGACGGTTGAGATCGCCATCCCCTTCTACACTCTCCGGTTTAAATCAGCTGATGTCCAGACCTGGGGTGTCAATTTCGGTCGTCATATCGCACGGAAGAGAGAGCAGGCTTATTGGGCACCGATTCGCCGGGATTTAGGATTTTTTGGAAAATACAGGATCTCCTATTTCGGCAACCTGATAGGATTGGAAAATCTCGAACAGGGCAAACGACTCCATCTTATGCCCTATATCATAGGCGGAGGGGTCCAGGAAGAGGATGATAAATCCTTGAGTCGCTCCGGAGACGTGGGGCTAGACCTCAAGTATCGTCTCGATTCCAACATCACTGCAGATGTATCCATCAACACAGACTTTGCACAGGTCGAGGCAGACCTTGAGCAGTTTAACCTGACCCGCTTCTCTCTCTTTTTCCCCGAAAAAAGAGGATTTTTCCTGGAGGGGGCAGATCTTTTTTATGTGGGGGAGGCGTCCAATCCCTTTGAGCCTCCGGGCATGCGGTTTTTTTACAGCCGAACCATCGGTCTCTCGGAGGATGGTGAGGAAATTCCTGTTCTGGGTGGCGTCAGAGTCACCGGGAAGACGGGAAGCTACAGTCTTGGAATTCTCGACATGCTGACCGATAGGATATCCTACACCGTGGATGACGAGGACGTCCACATCGAAAGGATGAATCATGCGGTCTTCCGTGTGAAGAAGGATTTTTTGGAGAAATCCACCATTGGGGCCATGGTTTTAAGTCGAGATTCCTTGGACAGTTCGCACTACAATCGTGGGGCGGTCTTCGATTTTAATCTTGCCTTTGGCCAGTCCTTCCGTGTCGAAGGATTTATGGGGAAGTCATTCAGTCCCGATCTTGATGGACAAGACTGGGCCGGCTACCTGGACATGAACTACAACAGCGATCTGTTAAGCGGGCGAATGGTTTACACGGATATCGGGGAGAATTTTAATTCAGAGATGGGGTACGTCCCAAGAGTCGACATGCGAAAATTTCGCGCCAATTTCGGGATCAGCCCGCGACCCAAGATATTGAATCTCAGGCAAAGTTTTTTCTTTGTCGATCTGACCTATATCGAGAATCATTCGGGGAAGTTGGAGTCGAGATCTCAAGGCCTTGGAACTTTTAATATCTTCCAAAACGGAAGCAATTTATACTTTGGCTATGTGCAAAGCTATGAGTATCTGGAGGATTCATTTGAGATCAGAGAGGATGTTTTCATCCCAGAAGGCATCCATCGTTTTAACTATTTAGCCGGGCTCTTTCATTCTGACCGGAGCAAAAAAATATCCATCCG
>WTAW01000030.1 GCA_013139435.1 Candidatus Aminicenantota bacterium
AATGTCACAAGGTCAGAAAAGGCAAATCCAGGGATCAATAGCAAAAGTGCAACAAAAACAAGCAAATATTTCTTCATTTTTTACTCCTCTCTCTGAGTCTCCTGCAAAATCTATGCCAAAAAGCAGAACTCCCGATTCCAGGGGAAAGTCCGAGTTCATTTTGTTCCTAATATAGGTCAACTGTCCACTTATAGTCAACACCTTAATATTTTACTACATCCTCACTCTTACATGCGATATACTGTATTCGAGAAAACGAATGAACACGCAAATCATCAAGATCGAAACTGAGAAATACCGCTTCAATGAACTGAGCACGATCGTATCCGTCTTGAAAAAGAATGGCCTTATTGTGTATCCGACAGAGACATTTTATGGGTTAGGTGCCAATTGTCTCTCTCCTGAAGCTGTAAAAAAAATATTTGTGTTGAAACGGAGAGATCCAGCGAAGCCACTTCCTGTCGTAATCTCTGACAGGAATATGCTGGACTCTTTGGCTGCTGAGATCCCCCCTGCCGCAGAGCCGTTTATGCGGCTGTATTGGCCGGGGCCATTGACCCTGATTTTTCCTGCCAACCCTCTTCTCCCCGAAGAGCTTCTTGGAGCGACGAAGTCCATCGGCATCCGTCTCCCTGCGCATGCGGGGTTGAGAGATCTTGTAAAAAAAGCAGGATTCCCCATCACAGCCACAAGCGCCAACATTTCTGGGAAAGAAGAATTCTCAGATCCCAAGAAAGTTTATGAAGCCTTTGCGGGCAAAGTGGATTGTATTGTCGATGGAGGAAAAACAAGGGGGGGTCGTCCATCGACCGTGATCGACCTCACTCCCCCCATACCCCAGATTCTCAGAGAGGGGGCGATTCCTGCCTCTGAGCTTCGCAAAAATATTGAATGTGTCTGAATCCCGAATTCTGAATAAAATGAAGCTAGAGAGAAAGCTCCATCCCTTCCTGTGCCAGTCCGAATCCCTCATTGGTAATGTGCTTTATGGCATCACCACCAGGGTCCAATGCCAGGTTGGAGTGGTTCAGATGGGTGAAGTATATTTTGGTTTTTCCCTTTTTCGCAGTCGGTCTAAGTGTCTCCATACTCGTGGAGATAAAGGGATGTCCTATCCGGGACAAGTCACGCCCAGGAAACTCCTCAGGGCTGTAGAACGTTCCGTCCAGCAAAGCGAAATCGACACTTTCGACCTCCTCTCTTATGTCCCGGTCCCAAGCTTTCCAGCTCTGGATATCAGGAATATAGAGGACTCTTTTCTTTTGTCCTGCGATCACAAAACCCAGGGTGTCTGAGTATTCATCCCGATGAGGTACACGGAAGGAAGTGACTGATACTCCAGGAGTCAAAGTGATGTCTGTGCCCGGCTCGAGCAAATGAATGGAAATGTTCTGGTACTTAACCAGTTGGCTCCATGGGCCGTTGTTGGCTAAAAATTCGCCCATCCGTTTGGAGCAGTAGACGGGGAGTTTGTCTGCGGACAGGGCTTCATATCCATAGAACATCAAACCAGTGTAGTGGCCGATGTGGGCGTGTGTCAGGAGGATGCCATCCGGCACATTTTTTTTGTGGTTTCGAGCACGCTCCATCCGTTCGTGGACCAAATCGTACTGGAGACTGATATCCGGTGATGCATCGACGATAAACATCTTTGTCTCGTTGAGATCAAGGATGGCTAGTGAAGGCCGGAGGCGTAAGAACTGCGGGTCCTGTCTTGCCCTTTGGCAGTTTTTGCAGTAACAACCGATCTGAGGGATTCCACCGTCTTGGGCAGTCCCCAAAACCTTCACAAGAATATCGGCTTTCTGGCCGCGTGTGGTCAACAAAGATCTTAAGAAATGTCTTGGTTTATGGAAGGCAGAAAGACTTCCCACTCCCGCAACGGCAGAAAAAACCGTCTTAAGAAAATGCCTTCGCTCTATGGTTCTCAGAGGACTTTTGCTCCTGCTGGGAGATCTTCGACAAAAAACGGAATATAGGCTTTTCCATCCATCTCTGCTGCAAGAAGCATGGCTTGCGATTCCACGCCCCGTATGACGGCGGGTTGAAGGTTCACAATCACGATGAGTTTCTTCCCGATGAGGTCTTCCGGTGCATAGGTCTCAGCGATCCCGGCCACCATCTGTCTTTGTTCGCTCCCGATATCGACGTTGATCTTAAGGAGTTTGTCCGTCCCCTCCACACGTTCTGCATTCAGGATCTCTCCAACTCGTAGGTCCATTCTCTTGAATTCTTGAAAACTGATGATATCCATTTTTTCCTCCTTGACGGCTTTCTTGGACTCGGTTTCCTTTTCTTCCAAAAAATCTTTCAGGCCGATCCTTGGAAAAAGCGGTTCGGGCTTTTGAATCTTTCGGCCAAGTTTAAAATTGTTGAAAGCCAGATCTTTGTAAGTCTCTTCTGTGAGAGGGTTGGGTTCTCCGAGATATTCCCATATTTTTTTTGCGGAATCAGGCAAAACCGGGTAGATCAAATAGGCGATAGCCCGGATCGCGGCTGCGGCCTGGTAGAGCACTCTTGCCAGCCTGTTTGTCTGTGTCTCGTTCTTGGCGAGTTTCCAGGGTTCATTTGCGGCGAGATATTTGTTGACCGAGTTGAGGTACACCCATACCTCCTCCAGTGCTCTGTTTATGGCGTAATTTTCATAGTGGTTGAACACGATCTCCTTTACGGAGTTCATATCGGTCCTCAGAGCGACATCCTGGGGGTTTTCCTCATCCATGTGTTCGATCGTTCCACCGAAGTAATTACTGATCATTGTCAGCGTACGCTGCAAGAGATTCCCCAGGTCGTTGGCCAGGTCGGAATTCACTCTGTGGACAAATCCCTCATGGGAAAAATTCCCGTCCAGACCGATCGGGATCTCCCTGAGCAAAAAATACCGGAGAGGATCTGTCCCGAAAGTTTTGAGGATGATGTGAGGATCGAGGACGTTTCCCTTGGATTTAGACATCTTTGTCTTGTCTTTGAGCCACCAACCGTGACCAAAAACCGTCTTCGGGAGCGGAAAACCTGCGGCCATCAGAAAGGCGGGCCAGAACACGGCATGGAATCTGAGGATATCTTTCCCGATGAGATGCACTGTCGGTGGCCAGAATTTTGCATAGAGATCCTCGTTCCAATCATACCCGATCCCTGTCAGGTAGTTATGTAGAGCATCGAACCAGACGTAAATGGTGTGCTCGGGATCATCGGCAACGGGAATGGCCCATTGGACAGTGGTCCGGGTTATACTGAGGTCCCTGAGTCCCTGTCGCACAAAACTCGTGATCTCGTTCATCCGGCTTTGAGGTCGTACGAACTCAGGATTTTTTTCATAAAACTCTAGGAGGTCTTCCTGGTAGGCTGACAGTTTAAAGAAATAGCACTCCTCAGACACTTTCCCCGCTTTTTTTCCGCAATCAGGACAGACTTTGTGTCCATCATCCTCCAGCGGGACATCTTCGGCGAGAAAGTTCTCATCGCTCACACAGTAGTAACCTTCGTATATGCCTTTGTAGATATCGCCCTTGTCCTTCAATGTCTGGAAGATCTTCTGCACGCCTTTTTCATGGAAGGGTTGGGTGGTGCGGATGAAGTAATCGTATTCGATATTCAGCTCGTTCCACAGGTCCTTGAACCGTCCCACCATCCGATCCGCCAGTTCAAGGGGTTTTAGGCCTTTCTCTGCGGCTGATTTTTCGATCTTCTGTCCGTGCTCGTCCGTTCCTGTGAGAAAAAACACTTCTTTCCCCGTGAGTTTCTTGAATCGACTGAGGGCATCGGCAATGATAGTTGTGTACGCATGTCCGATATGAGGGACATCGTTCACGTAGTAGATAGGGGTCGTTATGAAAAAGGTCTCCCTAGAGCTCTTTTCCACTGGGGATTCCTCCTTTGATCAAGATCATCGCCTCTGTTCGTGTGGTATGGCTGGTACGGAAAGAGCCTCTTACGGCTGAGGTCACGGTCAATGACTTCGGTTTCTTCGGGCCTCTCATGGACATACACATATGCTCTGCTTCGATCACGACCATCACACCGAGGGGTTTCAGCCGCTGATCGATGAGGTCGGCGATCTGTTTGGTTAGCCTCTCCTGCACTTGGAGTCTGCGGGCATAGGCCTCCACGACGCGGACGATCTTACTGAGGCCCACGATCCGCCCCTCCTTCGGGATATAGGCCACATGGGCGACTCCGGCAAAGGGGAGGAGGTGGTGTTCGCACATGGAATAGAGAGGGATGTTCTTGATCAGGACCATCTCGTCGTGTTTTTC
>WTAW01000266.1 GCA_013139435.1 Candidatus Aminicenantota bacterium
GAGATCGATGCTCAGGTCATCGAGGTCGGAAAAGAATATTTTCCGTGGCTCTCCCCCTGCCTCAAAGACAAAAGAGTCGACCTCGTCATCGCGGACGGTCTGGAGTTTTTAAGGGAGACAGAGAGGACATTCGATATTATCTTTGTGGATTCTTCTGAACCTGTAGGGCCCTCTGTAGCCCTGCATCGGCGAAACTTCTATGAGAGGGCGAAAAAACGTCTCAACGAGAAGGCCGTGGTCGTCGCGCAGATCGGGTCTCCCCTTTATCATCTTGAATTCATCAGGGAATGTTCAGCCACCTTCAAAGAGATCTTTAAAACAGTTCGGTTTTACGTGGGGCCCGCCCCTTCCTATCCGGGAGGAAGCTGGTGTTATGCTTTTCTCTCCGATAACGTCGATCCTCTGGTTCTTCAGAGAGATCCTCCGCCGGGGCTCAAGTGTTATAATCGGGACATTCACCAGGCAGCGTTCGCACTGCCTCCATTTTTAAAGAACGATATTTAATAGTTCAGTTTGCCTTCGGCGTGTCTTTGTGTCAGAACCCTCAGCATATCTTCGGTCATCGCAGCCAGATCATAACTGGGCTCCCACCCCCATTCTTCACGAGCGGCGGAGTCGTCGATGGAATTGGGCCACGAGTCGGCGATGGCTTGGCGGAAATCGGGCTCATAGGTGCACGTGAACTCGGGGATGTGTTTTTTGATCTCTGCAGCGAGCTCACCGGCCGAAAAACTCATCGCTGTTAGGTTAAAATCTGAGTAGTGCTTGAGTTGGGAAAAGTCGGCCTCCATGAGATCAATAGATGCCTTCAGACAATCCGGCATGTACATCATGGGCAACCTTGTGTCTTCCCTGACAAAACAGGTGTATTTTTTGTTTTTGACAGCTTCAAAATAGATGGCAACGGCATAGTCTGTTGTGCCTCCACCTGGGAGTGTTTCGTAGCTGATGATGCCTGGATATCGACAGCCACGGATATCCAGGTCAAAACGTTTGACATAATAATCACAGAGGAGCTCGCCTGCTACCTTGGTGACTCCGTACATCGTTTTTGGTCTTAAGATCGTCTCTTGAGGTGTGTTGTCAAGCGGAGTTTCGGGGCCGAATGCGGCTATTGAACTGGGTATAAAGATTCTGGTCATGTCATATTCCAGAGCAATTTCAAGAATGTTGTACGTGCCGTTCATGTTGACATCCCAGGCAAGCTTGGGATTCTTCTCTCCAACAGCAGAGAGGATCGCTGACATGTGATAGATCGTGTCGATGTTGTATTTTTTTACCACTTCATCGATGGTTTCTTTTTTGGTGACATTGATGAATTCAAAGGGACCAGAGTCGCGAAGTGTTGGGCTGGGTTGGGTCCTGTGACCTGTGGCAAGCACATTTTCACTGCCATATTTGTCTCTTAAGGCCATTGTGAGTTCTGACCCGATCTGGCCTACGGCTCCGGTGACCATGATCCTTTTCATTTCTTTTGCCATTCTTATCCTCCTAGACAGGAAATTTTGGATTTATATAAGGGAATTTTATATCTTGCTTTGAGGGGGATGTCAACTCTTCTGAGGAACAAAATTGACTTAAATTAATCCCTGAGTGTATGATTGGAGAACACGTCTGATGGAAGAAAAAATCGCACTGGTCACAGGAAGTAGCCGGGGGATCGGTGGAGATATCGCCCTCAGGCTCGCAGAGACCGTCGGTGGTGTTGCTGTTCATTACTTCAGCCGCAGAGAAGCTGCGTTAGGTGTTGTCGAGACGATCAGACAAAAGGGAAAACGATCTGCCGCCTTTCGTGCGGATCTATCCAGTGAAAAAAGTGCGGCTCTCTTGATCCAGAGAGTGCAGGATAGATTCGGGCGCCTGGATATCCTGATCAATAATTTCGGCCCCATCCTGGTCAGACCCTGGAAAAAAGTGACGACCAAAGAGTGGGAAAGTGTCTATCGCAACAATCTCTTGAGTGCGCTTTTTTGCATGAAAGCGGCCCTTCCGGGAATGCGGAGAAGGAAGTGGGGAAGGATCGTGAACCTCGGGTACAGCCGTGTTGAACAGCTGACAGCCTTCACGATTATAACTCCTTATGCGATCGCAAAAACAGGGCTTTTGCTGCTGACAAGGACGGTTGCCCAGACCGAAGCGCCTGTGGGAATCACGGTGAACATGGTTTCCCCAGGCCTTATGGAGGGAGGTGTGTTTCCCAAGGATGACCATGTCCCTGCAGGCAGGCTCGGAAAATATGCCGATGTCTCCAGCGCAGTCCTGTTTTTAGTCTCCGAAGATGCCGGCTTTGTGACCGGAACGAATTTGATCGTTGCCGGAGGCTGGAAACTTTAGCTGTGTTTTAGCCTGGATTATTCAGGTTAGAGATTTTTGTCCCAGAATTCGAGCATTTTAGTGTAAAGATGCACTCGAGCCGCGCGATCAACTATCCCGTGTTTCCTCATGGGATAGATCATCAGGTCGAACATTTTATTGGCCTTGATCAATTCATCCACAAAATTCCAGATGTTTTGGATGTGGACATTGTCGTCATACGTGCCATGGACGATGAGAAGTCGTCCGTGGAGGTTCTTGGCATATCTATTCAGATCGTTTTTTTCATAACCTTCAGGATTCTCATCGGGGAGTTTCATCAGAGCTTCGGCCCAGATGGAATCGTAGTACCTCCATGCCGTGACCGCAGCCACAGCGATCCCGGCTTTAAACTCATCGGATCGGGTCATAGCGAGCAGCGTGAATGTCCCGCCCCCACTCCATCCCCAGATGCCCACCCGTTCCGGATCGATGTAGGATTGGGCTTTGAGCCACTTGACAGCGGAGACAAGGTCTCCCAACTCGCCGTCACCCATGGTATTTTTGAGGATCGTGTTTTCGAGTGTTTTGCTGATGCCCGTTGCGCTGCGATTGTCCACTGAAGCGACAAGATATCCCTTTCTCAATAATATTTGTTCGAAGTAGCCCGAATGCCATGAATTCGACACCTCAGGAGCAGAGGGGCCACCATAAACCTTGAGGATAAGAGGGTATTTCTTATTCGGATCAAAATCTTTAGGCTTGTATATTTGTGCAGGGAGGGGAAAACCGTCCTCAGCCGGTATGGTGAAGAGTTCGGGATGCTGCATGCCGAGCTTTTCAGGGATTTCTGACCTGGATTTCGCAATCGTGGAAACTCGTGTGCCGTTTTTCTTATAGAGTGTGAGGGCCGGGGGTGTGGATAGGTTGGAGTATCTGTCCATGTAGAATTTTGCATCTCTGCTGAATGAGATTCCATGTGTTCCCGCTTCCATGGATAGTCGCTCCAGACCTATTCCATCCAGTCGAATTCGGTAAAGATGTCTCTCTAGGGCGGATTCTTTGAGGGCGGTGAAATAGACCCAGTCATTGGCCTCGTCGATGGCTGCAATGGCCTGCCGAACCCAATAGACCCCTCCTCCTGAAGAAGCCGTGGCCCACTCGCCCTTGGTCACTTGATTGACAAGCTTGCCGTCCAATGTGTAGAGATAGAGATGGTTGTATCCATCGCGTTCGGATGCCCAGATGAAGTGTTTTCCATCCTCGAGAAAGTGAAGGTCATCGTGGATGTTGATCCAGCCTTCGTTCGTTTCTGTGAGAGAGTGTGTGGCCTTTCCGCTTGAAGGATCTGCAATATACAGGACGAGATGGTCCTGGTTTCTGTTCATCGTCTGCACACTGAGTTTTGTGCTATCGGGAAGCCATTTTGCACGGATAACATATTCATAGGTATCTGCGTTTAAACCTATCCAAGTGGTTTTCCCATCGACAACATCAATAATGCCGACTTTGACAACAGGATTTGCCGTCCCGGTTTTGGGATGCCTCTGCTTGATGAGTTTTGCGTAATTCGGCCTGTGGTCCAGAAAATAGGCGATCCCCACCGGTGATTCATCGGTTTGTAGGAAAGCAAGGGACTTTGAATCCGGAGACCACCAGTACCCGATATCGCGGCGGCCAAAGATCTCTTCCCAATATACCCAGGAGAGTGTGCCGTTGAGTAATGTCTCAGACCCGTCGTGTGTGATCTGCTTTTCTAGGCGAGCGTCAAGGTCGTAGATGAAAATGTCGTTGTTCCGGACATAAGCCAGATTTTTCCCATCTGGTGAGAAGCTGAGGGATTTTTCGGGTTCTTTTGTCTCTGTAACTCGGAAGAATTGAGAGGAGGAGAGCTCAAGCCCAAAAATATCTCCCCGGTGCAGATAGGCGGTTCGCTTGCCATTGGCATCGACAGCAGTGGGTCGGAAGAGAAGCCTTTGGGGAAAAGTTTTTTCCGTTAGCGCCTTGAAGCTTGACAGAGTCTTCTCCTTATCCAGTGCAGGGGAGCGTTTTCCACTGGCTGGGTCCAGAATTTCGAATGTCCGCTCCCTGGGGGGTTTGCGGTTGTCATAGAGAAGAGCCGTGCCATCATTCAGCCAAGTGAATGATGGAAGAGAAGAGATCTCGACGCTTTTATTGCTGTAGATCCAATCAACCGTGATCTCCTCTTTTTCTTGAGCCAATACGATTGGACCCAAGAGAAGGATAAATGCCAGACTCGCCAGAAGATACCGTTGCGCAGAAGATGAATTCATGGGAGAACCTCCGTTCACACTGTTTCCTGATTTGTCATTTTTATCATAATGAGGAAAACTCGGTCAAACACTAACTCGATGGTATTATATTTTTCGTAATCTTCAGTAATAAGCTTCTTGGGAAATTCTTAGGGATTCCGTAATTTATCCACTCGGCTTTTTCAATTATATCTATTTTGAGATATGTAAATAGACCCTCTGACTACGAATCAGTAGGTCGGCAGTTCGAATCTGTCCGGGCGTACCAGAGTAAATCCTTGTTTTCCCCAGGAATCTCCAAGTATTTTTAATTTTAAATTTTCAATCCTATTACTATATTTTCAGCATAATTCAACATTTTTTG
Source organism: Candidatus Aminicenantota bacterium (assembly GCA_013139435.1). Classification (GTDB taxonomy): domain Bacteria; phylum Acidobacteriota; class Aminicenantia; order Aminicenantales; family Aminicenantaceae; genus WTAW01. The sequence goes on from WTAW01000266.1 coordinate 4,930, forward strand.
TTAGAAATCTGTGAGATGGTGCAGGAGGAAGTTTGTCTCAACCGAGTTTCAAGATTGCAGGACACACTGGACTCAAAATC